>JBKPRV010000594.1:0-8729 GCA_046734715.1 Actinomycetota bacterium
GTCACGGGGTCCGCAGACACATCAGACGGTGCCCGTCACCCCGTCGTAGACCGGTGGCAACCACAGCAGCGCCAGCTTTCCTCTGGACCCCGTAACCTCGGGAGCTGACCGATTGCCTGGCGGCATCCACCGCGGCCATGGCACCTCGGCGGTCGCGAAGCCGCCCACGTCGATGCCGTCGTCGGGCAGCCTGGAGATACCGGTGGAGATCCGCTTTCGGTGACCCGGGCAGGCATGTCAGCTTCTCATCACCCGGCCGCCACCTCCAGGGTACGATCCGGCGATCGGTCCTCAGCCGACGGACCGGCCGAGCTCGAGGGGGCCAGATGGCTCGTGTGCGCTTCGGTATCTTCATGGCGCCGTTCCACCCTGCGGGTGAGAACCCGACGGTCCTGTTGCACAACGACCTGGAGCTGATCGAGCACCTCGATCGGCTGGGCTTCGACGAGGCGTGGATTGGCGAGCACCACTCGGCTGGCACCGAGATCATCGCCTCGCCGGAGATCTTCATCGCCGCCGCCGCCGAGCGCACCAGCCACATCAAGCTCGGCACCGGGGTCGTGAGTGCCAGCTACCACAACCCCCTCTGGGTGGCGGAGCGTGCGGTGCAGCTCGACCACATGACACGCGGGCGGTTCATGCTCGGGCTCGGGCCTGGGGCGCTGCCCAGCGACGCGGAGATGATCGGGCTCGACATGCCGCAGACCCGCGAGCTCCTCGAGGACGCCGTCGACATCATCGTCAGGCTCATGCGCAGCGACGATCCGGTCTCGTTCGACAACGGTCGCTGGTCTCTACGAGACGCCCGACTCCACCTCCGGCCCTACACCCAGCCGCACCCCGAGATCGCCATCGCGGCGGTCGCGTCGCCGTCGGGGCCGAGGCTCGCCGGCCGGTACGGGCTCGGCCTTCTGTCGGTCGGCGCGACGACCGCCGCGGGGTTCGACGTGCTCGCGCTGCACTGGGACGTGATGGAGGAGCGGGCTGCCCACTACGGCGTCTCCGTGGACAGGGCCGCCTGGCGGCTCGTGGGGCTCATGCACCTGGCGGACACGCGCGAGCACGCCTACCGCGACGTCGAGCACGGCATCGCCGCGTGGTTCGACTATTTCCAGCACACGGCCGCCTTCCCTCAGATGTCCGTCGGCGAGGGCACGAGCGTCCGCGAGTTCATCGACTTCGTGAACGAGTCGGGACTGGGCACGATCGGCACTCCCGACGAGGCCGTCGAGCAGATCGA
The DNA here is from genome assembly GCA_046734715.1 of Actinomycetota bacterium. Taxonomy (GTDB): domain Bacteria; phylum Actinomycetota; class Acidimicrobiia; order Acidimicrobiales; family VFJN01; genus ZC4RG19. The sequence goes on from JBKPRV010000594.1 coordinate 1,241, forward strand.
GCGACTGGTCAAGCAGTCGAACGGTGGCTTCGGCTCGTACCTGCAGCTCGCACACGACTGGGCACCGCCTGCCGCGAAATGGCGCAGCTACGAGCTGTTCGCCCGCCATGTCGCGCCGCGGTTCCAGGGACAGGCGAGGCCGACCCTCGATGCCAAGGCGCGGGCCCGGGCCCGCCGGCCCGAACTCGCCCAGAGCAACCTCAAGGCGGTCGAGATGTCGACGGCGAAGTACGAGGCCGAGCGCGACGCGGCCGCGAGGGAGCGCGGGTAGACGGACCAGCGCACCGCCGGCGGGAATTGCAGTGAGACCTCGGGGGCACCGCAGTGCGTGTTACCGTTGTGGAGAATGCCGCTTTCCATTGAGGCATCGTCCGATGACGGTGGTTGGCAGGCCCGGGCGCTTCGCCGGTCACTGGACACGGCCAGGACGCGTTCCATCGAGCGGAGCCGCAGGATCGTCGCTGCCGTCCGCGATCTGGCCAACGAGGCGGGCAGCGCCAGCTTCACGGTGGCCCAGGTGGCGCAGCGGGCCGGCCTGTCGCTCAAGAGCGTCTATCGCTGCTTCGCCGGTAAGGACGACCTGCTGTTGGCGCTGCTGGAGGAGGAGAGCCGCGTCGGCGCGGAGATCCTCGCCGAGCGGATCGACGCGCACACCGGGGCTGCCGCCCGGCTGCGGACGTTCGTCGAGGGCATCTTCGAGCTGCTGACGCATCCGGGGGCGGTCGGCTACGCACGCGTGCTCATCGGCGAGCAGCACCGGCTGTCGGACGAGCGTCCGAACGAGCTGAGGGGGGCGCTGTCGCCTCTCGTCGGGCTGCTCGCTCGGGAGGTGCGCGGCGCGCGGGCGGCGGGCGTGATCGACCCCGGGGACGTCGACCGGGCTGCCGAGACCATGTTCGGGATCGTGCTCGGTGGGATCGCGGACGTGACCCGGGGGCGAGGCGATCCCGTCGAGACGGCGGCATGGGTGTGGACGTTCTGCCAGTACGGGCTGCGCGGACACGCAGAGGACTGCGAGAGCTAGAGCCCAGGGAGGGGGAGCTGATGGACGCCGGCCCGATGGTCCGTGATCCGGCTGCGCTGCTCTTCAGGAACGAGACGGCGGACGCCCCGCATGCGGCCTACGCCGAGCTCCGCGACCGCTGCCCCGTCGCCCGGTCGCCGAGCGGGGGCATGCCCGGCGTGTACCTGTCGGGCTACGACGACGTGGCGTGGGCCCTGAGGAATCCCGACGTGTTCTCCTCCGCGCCCGAGGCGCTGTCGATCGGCCAGGCACAGCCGCTGATCCCCCTGCAGCTCGACCCGCCGGTCCACACCCGCTATCGGCACATGCTCAACCCGCTCTTCAAGCCCAACCGGGTCGCCCAGATCGAGCCGGACGTGCGGTCGCTGGTCACCGGCCTGCTCGACGCCATCGCGGATCAGGGTCGTTGCGACTTCCACGAGGAGTTCTCCACGCCGCTGCCCTCGACGATCTTCCTGCGGCTGATGGGCCTGCCGCAGAGCGATCTTCCCGACTTCCTCCGTTGGCGCGACGACATCATCCGCCCCGACGTCGACCCGGCCGACAACGAGGCCGCAGCCCAGGTCAGGGAAGTCGCCAGCCGGGCGATCGACTCCTACTTCGAGACCGCGATCGACAAGGCGGGAGCGCAGCGGGGGGAGGGGCTCCTCGCCTCGCTGGTCGGCGCGGAGATCGACGGTCGCCGTCTCGACCGCCGGGAGCTGCTGGGCATCTGCCACCTCATGCTGCTCGGCGGCCTGGACACGGTCACGGCCACGCTGGACTGCATCGTCGCCTACCTGGCCCGCCACCCGGAACCGCGCCGGGCCCTGGTCGAGGACGTGTCGCTGGTCCCGGCCGCCGTCGAGGAGCTGCTGCGCCATCAAACGCCCGTGATGGTGGTTCCCCGGGTCGTCCGCCAGCCGGTGACGCTACGGGGCGTGGAGCTGCGGCCGGGCGACCCGGCGGTGCTGGTGCTCGGCGCCGCCAACAGCGACGACGACGTGTTCCCGGACGGGGGCGAGCTCGACCTGACGCGGGACGCCGGCCGGCACCTGGCCTTCGGCGTCGGCCACCACTTCTGCCTCGGGGCGCATCTCGCCCGCCTCGAGCTGCGGGTCTCCCTGGAGGAGCTGCATCGCCGGATCCCCGACTACTGGATTCCGGACGATGCCGAGGTGCACTTCACACCCGGCATCCGCCAAGCCCACTGTCTGCCGCTGGAATGGCGACCGAACGAGGACGCAGCATGAGCGCCGTGACCGCGACCCAGCCGACGATCATCTCCGTGGACGACCACCTGATCGAGCCGCGCGACCTGTTCGAGGGCCGCATGCCGGCGCAGCTGGCCGAGCGAGCCCCACGGATCAGCGAGCTCCCCGACGGCAAGGAGGTCTGGGTCTACGAGGACAACATCTACGCCAATGTGGGCCTCAACGCGGTGGTGGGCCGGCCGAAGCACGAGTGGAGCATGGAACCCGCCCGCTTCGACGAGATGCGACCCGGCTGCTACGACATCGACGCCCGGGTCCGGGACATGGACGCCGGCGGGATCTGGGCGTCGCTGTGCTTCCCGTCGCTCATCGCCGGGTTCTGCGGTGCGGTGTTCTCGCAGAGCAAGGACCCCGATCTGGGTCTGGCCTGCCTTCGGGCCTGGAACGACTGGCACCTCGAGGTCTGGGCGGGCACCCATCCGGAGCGCGTCATTCCCTTGCAGATCCCGTGGTTGAAGGACCCGGTGCTCGCGGCCGACGAGATCCGCCGGAACGCGGCGCGCGGGTTCAAGGCCGTGAGCTTCGCCGAGTTCCCGGCCAGGCTGGGCTTCCCCTCGCTGCACTCCCGACATTGGGACCCCGTCCTGGCCGCCTGCGAGGAGACCGGGACCGTGCTGTGCCTGCACACCGGATCGGCCGGCTGGGCACCGATCCCGTCGAGCGACCCGCCCTTCGAGCTGTTCCCCACCCTGTTCCCCGTCAACGCGCATATCGCCGCCGCCGACTGGCTGTGGTCGGGGGCGTGCGTCCGGTACCCCGACCTGCGCATCGCCCTGTCCGAAGGCGGCATCGGGTGGGTCGTCATGCTGGCCGACCGGGTGGACTACGTCCTGGATCACTCCGCCTCGGGACAGGAGAGCGGGCACTGGCGAGGCGACCTACGCCCCAGCGAGGTTCTGGCTCGGAACTTCTGGTTCTGCACGATCGACGACCCCGGCAGCGTCGATGCCGTGCTGGCGCGGTTCGGCCCGGACCACGTCATGGTGGAGAGCGATTACCCGCACGCCGATTCGACCTGGCCGGACACCCCGCTGGTCGTGGAGCGCAACTTCGGGCACCTGGACGCCGACACGGTGCGCAAGATCCGCTACGGGAACGCGGCCGCGCTGTTCGGGCACCCTGAGCCGCGGGAGGAGGCGTGATGGTCGACCTGTCGATCGAGCGCGGGTACGTCGTCGACGGCACGGGCACACCGGGACGGGTTGCCGATGTCGCGGTGCACGGGGGGCGCATCGTCTCGGTCAGCGAGCCCGGCCAGGGCGACGAGCCTGCGGCGCGCACGATCGACGCCACCGGGCTCGTCGTCGCCCCCGGGTTCGTCGACATCCACACGCACTATGACGCCCAGCTGTTCTGGGACCCGTGCGCTACTCCATCACCGCTGCACGGCGTCACCACCGTGATCGGCGGCAACTGCGGGTTCAGCTTGGCGCCCGCCGGCCCTGACCACGCCGACTACCTGACCCGCATGCTCGCTCGCGTCGAGGGCATGCCGCTCGACGCCCTGCGCGCCGGTCTCGACTGGCGCTGGACGAGCTTCGCCGACTGGCTCGATCGGCTTGACGGGCAGCTCGGCGTCAACGCCGGCTTCCTGGTCGGCCACTCCGCGCTGCGCCGGGCGGTCATGGGGGAGGACGCCACCGGATCCACGTCGGATGAGCGGCAGGTCGCCGCCATGCAACAACTGCTGCGCAGCTCACTCGCGGCCGGCGCCCTAGGCCTCTCGAGCTCCCAGGCTCCCACCCACAACGACGGGGCCGGCAACCCGGTGCCGTCCCGGTCGGCGGACACATCCGAGCTGCTCGCCTTGGCGTCCAGCGTGCGGGGTCAACCCGGCACGACGCTCGAGTTGATCGTCGCCGGCTGCCTCAACCGGTTCAGCGACGAGGAGATCGACCTGATGGCGTCGATGTCCAAGGCAGCCGACCGGCCGCTCAACTGGAACGTCCTGGCGGTGTCGGCCCTCGACCCCGAGGGTTGGCAGCACCAGCTCCACGCCTCCGACGTCGCCGGCGGGCGAGGCGCGCACGTGGTCGCGCTCACGATGCCGCACCTGATGCGCATCCGCCTGTCCTTCCTCAGTGGCTTCGTGCTCGACGCCCTGCCCGGTTGGGGCGACGTGATCTCCCTGCCCGTTGCCGAGCGACTGGGAGCGCTGCGCGACCCTGGCGTGCGACACCGCCTCGATGCCGGCGCCCATTCGCCCGAGGCGGGCGTCCTGGCAGGGCTGGCGAACTGGAAGGTGCTGGAGGTAGCCGAGGTGTTCGCACCGCAGAACACGGCCTACGAAGGCCGCAACGTCGGCGACATCGCAGGCGAGCTGGGACGGGACCCGTTCGACGTGCTGCTCGACATCGTCTGCGCCGACGAGCTGCGCACCGGCCTGCGCCTCCCCGCGTTCGGGGACAGCGACCAGGACTGGGCCGAGCGAGCCCGCGCCTGGCACGACGATCGCACCATCATCGGCGCCTCCGACGCCGGCGCCCACCTCGACATGATGTGCGGCGCCATCTACTCGACATCGCTCCTCGGAACCGGGGTGCGCGAGCGCCAGCTCATCGGGCTCGAGGAAGCCGTCCGCCAGCTCACATCGGTGCCTGCACGCCTCTACGGCCTGCGCGATCGCGGGGTGCTGAGCGAAGGCGCCCGCGCGGACATCGTCGTCTTCGACCCCACCACCATCGCCCACGGGCCCGAACGCACCCGCAACGACCTACCCGGCGGGGCTTCCCGGCTCTACGCAGACGCCGACGGTGTGGAACACGTCCTGGTCAACGGCACGGAGATCGTGCGTCGAGGCGACCTGACCGGCGCGCTGCCGGGCCAGCTGCTCCGCTCGGGTCGGGACACGACGACCGTCCCCGCGAGGGGTCCGGAATGAAGCTGCGCCACCCGGCCGAGACCAGGCCCCACCGACCATGAGGGCGGCCATCCTCAGCCGGATCGGCGCACCCCTCGAGATCGACGACATGACGCTGCGCCCGATCGAGGCCCACGAGGTCAGGGTGCGCATCGTGGCCGTCGGCGTGTGCCACACCGATCTGTCCCTCGCCGACGGAACGATCCCCCAGAGTGTGCCGGCCGTGCTCGGCCACGAGGCCGCCGGTGTGGTGCTCGACGTCGGCGACGAGGTGTCGACCGTCGCGCCGGGTGATCACGCGATCCTGTCGTGGATCGCGCCCTGCCGTCGCTGCTTCTGGTGCGGGCGCGGGCAGGTCGAGCTCTGCGAGCATGGCCTCGACCACGCTTTCGCAGGCCCCCACGGATCCTGGCGCGGCCAGCCGATCGCGGCCGCTCTCGGCACCGGCACCTTCGCCGAAGAGACGATCGTCCCCGAGGCCGCCACCCTCGTCATCGACCCCGACTTCCCCCTCGAGCTAGCCGCGCTCATCGGCTGCGGCGTCGTCACCGGGGTCGGCGCGGTGGTGCACAACCCCGCGGTGCGACCGGGCGATTCGGTGGCCGTCGTCGGCTGTGGCGGTGTCGGGCTCGCCGCCATCCAGGGCGCCCGCCTGGCCGAAGCCGGGCAGATCATCGCCATCGACCGCGCGCCTGCCAAGGAACGCATGGCGCTCGACAACGGAGCCACGGACGTCATCATCGGCTCCAAGGATGTGGCGTCCGCCGTGCGCGATCTGACGAACGGCAGGGGCGCTGACCACTCCGTCGAGGCTGTCGGACGGCCGAGCACGATCCTCGACGCCTTCAACGCGTGCCGGCGCGGCGGCACCGTCACGGTCGTCGGCGCGGGGGGCGTCGACGACCTGGTCAGCCTGCCGGCTCTGAGCCTCATGGTCGACGCCAAGACGCTGCGAGGCTGTGTGTACGGAGGCACCGACCCGGCACGAGACTTTCCCCGCGTCGTCGCCTGGGCCGCGGCGGGCCGCCTCGAACTGCAGCGACTCGTCACCCGGTCCATCACCCTGGAGGACGTCAATGACGCCTTCGCCGCCATGGCGGCCGGCGAAGTCGCCCGCAGCATCATCGCCATGGACCGAGCCTGAGCCCATGACGCTTCGTTCGACCAGTTGAAGGACTGGCCATAGCCGCCGCGTCTCCGAGGAGCGCGCCTGCCGGAATCCAGTCAGCTTCAACGCCGGAGTAGGTTCGTGACTGATGATCGCGGTCCTTGGTGGAGGCGCGATGGGCGCTGCTCTGGCCGTCCGGTGGGCGTCGGCGGGCGCGGAGGTCGCGCTGCTCGGGACGGAGTTCGATGCACCGGTCCTCGCTGCCGTTCGCAGTGGTCGTGCGCATCCGGCGCTGGGGGTGACGCTGCACCCTGCTCTCACCTACTGGTCGTGCGACGAGTGGGAGAGTGTCCTCCCGGAGGCCGACGTCGTCGTCGTCGCCGTCTCGAGCGCAGGTCTCCGAGGTCCGGTCACCATCGGGGCGCAGAGCGCCCGGGCCGACGCCACCTGGGTGATCGCTACGAAGGGCTGGCAGGAGGACACGTTCGAATCACCCACAGAGGTCGTGGGCTCGATCCTCGGCTCGCACCAGCGCACCGTGTCGCTTGCGGGGCCGGCCCTGGCGGCAGAGGTCGTTGCCGGCGAACCGACGGCGTTCGTGTTCGCGGCTCACGACGCCGAGCTGGGAAAGCGCGTGGCGCGCTCGCTCCGTTCCAACACCACGGCAACGGTGGTGACCGACGACGTGGTTGGCGCCGAGACGGCGTCGGCCTACAAGAACGTCGTGGCCATCGCGGTGGGTATGTGTGAGGGTCTCAGTGAGCGGTTCGCAGAGAGCGCGCTGAACCGGACCTTCGCCAACGGACGCGCCGCCGTTTTCGCCCAAGGCATGACCGACATGGTGCGGCTCGTGGAAGCGCAGGGCGGGCGAGCCAGCACCGTTGTGGGCTTGGCCGGAGCAGGCGACCTGTACGTCACCTGCCTCGGTGGCCGCAACGGCCGGTTCGGACGCCTCGTAGGTGCTGGAGCGACACCCGATCAGGCCCTCGCGGTGCTCGGCAGCACCGTTGAGGGCATCGCCAACACCAGGGCCGCACTTGGCCTCGCCTCGAAGCTGAAGATCGATCTCCCGACCGCACGGACCGTCGATATCCTCCTGCGCGAGGAAGTCGCCGGTCAGGAAGGCTTTCAACGACTGCTGGCGTTGTTCGCCATGGCGCTGTCGAGCAGCATCGTCCCACCGACCACCTGACCCTTTCGCGTCAGAGACTTCCGTCCCCCGGGGCACTTAGCAATTGGCGGGT
>JBKPRV010000595.1:0-17672 GCA_046734715.1 Actinomycetota bacterium
GGCGTGGCGTTGGGCTCGATCTCCGGTGACCTGTTCACGTGGGCTCGGGCCGGCAGGTGGACGGCCGGCGCCACTCTCGTCGTCGCCGCCGTGTACGAGCTCACGCCGTTGAAGGACGTGTGCCTCGGAAAGTGCCGCAGCCCGCTCGGCTCGCTGCTGGGCTCCTGGCGCGACGGGCCGTCAGGCGCACTCCGGATGGGAGCCAGGAACGGCGCCTGGTGCGTCGGCTGTTGCTGGGCCCTCATGGCATCGCTCTTCGCGCTGGGGGTCATGAGCGTCACGTGGATGGCCGTTGTCGCCGGGCTCATCGCGTTCGAGAAGACCATCCCGTGGCGCCGAGTCGCCTCCTACGGAACCGCGGGCGTCCTCCTCGCCCTCGGACTGCTCGTGCTGGCCGCGCCCGGAGCCATCCCCGGCCTCACCACTCCCCGGGACGCGCCGATGGAGGAGATGACCCCGACGTGAATCTCCAGGCCCGGTGGCAGGGGCGATTTCCTACGATCCGCCGAGGGCTGCGTTCGTGATGTCGATGCCGAACGTGTCGCTGAAGGCGCGGTAGTACGCGTCGTCGTCGTCGATCGTGCCGAGCGCGACCCACTCCTCGTCGGAGATCGCGGGGCGTCGTGTGAGGATCTCGGGCCCCGCCCAGGACACGGGATAGCGGAGCACGGGGCTGTCCGTGGTGATGGCGTGGTGCACCACCTTGGCGACCTCGAAGGCATCTGTCGCGTGGGCGTGGCCCGCGGCGTAGAACTGGAACATGCGCCGCAGATGCGGTTCGTAGTCGGGGCCGGCCGGGGTGGTGTCGTCGACGTTCTTGGCGAAGATGGCGCTCTTGGTGACGCCCGGTTCGATGATGGCGACGCGGATCCCGAAGGCCGCGAGCTCCTGAGCCAGCTCCTCGCTCACCCCTTCGAAGGCCCACTTCGAGGCGACGTAGGACGCCTGCGCGACCGCGCCGAACCGTCCCGCGACGGAGGTGATGTTGACGATCGTGCCGTGGCGACGCTCCCGCATGCCCGGCAGCACCACCTTGAGACAGCGGAGCGCGCCGTAGAGGTTGACGTTCATCACGTCGGCGAAGCGCTCGATCGTCACTTCCTCGACGACGCCGTTGCCGCCGACACCCGCGTTGTTCACGAGCACGTCGACCCGGCCGGCCTCGTCCAGGACCTGAGCGAGACCGGCCTCGACCGACGCGCTGTCGGCGACGTCGAGCTCGACGAGGTCGACCTCGACGCCGGCTTCGGCGGCCATGCCTTGGAGCTTGGTCGCCCGTTCGATGTCCCGGACGGTGCCGTAGACCACCAGGCCCTGGGCGGCGAGGTGGAGCGCGATGGCGCGTCCGATCCCGCTGTTCGCTCCGGTCACGACCGCAACGTCGGACTGTGTCATGGCCATCGTGCCGATCCCTTCGCCGCCGCGAGCATTCGACCGATCATGCCGCGCCACGGCCCGGCCCGCGCGCCCTCACGCGTCGGGCAGCCAGCTCCCGTGGAAGCCGAACGGCACCCGCACGGGCAGATGGATCGTTGCCACCGGCTCGCCCGCGAAGTCCTGCGCGTCGAGCACGACCACGTCGCTGCGGTCCTCCGTCGCGTCGTACACGTAGGCGAGCACCCAGCCGTCGTCCTCGGCGGCCCCGCCCGAGCGGGGCACGAACACCGGCTCCAGGCCCACCCGCCCGGGGCCGTGGTCGTGGACCTCCCGCGTACCCCGGGCGAGGTCGTGCTTGAGCGCCGGGCCGTGCTCGATGCCCTCGCCGAACGCGGTCGCGTAGCCGTAGCGGTGCGCCCGGCCGGTCAGCCGTTCGTCGATGCGGGGGAACTCCTGCCCCGCATCGTCGAGCGTCGCGGTGGCGAGCGTGCCCCGGGCCAGGTCGAGCGTCCATCGCTCCAGGCTGGGCAGCCCCTCGTACGGTCCGTTGAGGAGGGTGGCGAACATCCGGGGGTGGCGTACGAGGTCGATCACCACCGTGTCGCCGTCGTCGTAGGCGTTGAGCGTGTGGAACACGAAGCACGACGGCGCCTCGAACCACCGCACCTCCGCCGCCGGGCCGGACAGCGGGAGCAGGCCGACCCGCGGCGGGTGATCCGGGTTCCACCGGTAGGGCAGTGACGCCCCGCCGGCCGCCGCCTCGAGGTTGAAGGTGACCGGCAGGTCGAACAGCACGACGAACCGCTCGGTGATGGCGCAGTCATGGACCATCGGGGCGTCGGGCACCGGCACCCGCTCCTCCCGGCGCACCCGGGCGTCCGGTCCGAGGACGACGTGGCGGACGTGGTCCCACGACCAGTTGTAGGTCACCCCGTGGAGGTCTCCGGTCGCCGGGTCGCGGTGGGTGTGGGCGGTGAACGACCCGTCCAGCGTCCCGCCGAAGTCGCAGCGACCGATCGTCTCCAGCTCGTCGCTCAGCTCGACCGGCGAGTTCCCGGCCTCGACCAGGGCGAACGTCCGGCGGTCGACCCCGATCACGTGGGTGTTGACGACCTCGCCGCCGCCGACCCAGCGGTTGCGGTACCAGGTGGCCCGCCCGCCCTCCAGGCGCACGCCGTGGACCATGCCGTCACCGGTGAACCAGTGGTAGGCGGCGGGGTCGGGCGCCGCTTTGGGGTTGGGGCCGATGCGCACGAGCCGGCCGGTCAGCTCCTCCGGCAGGCGGCCGGACACGGGCAGCTCGCCGGTCGTGACCTCCTCGGTCACGGGGGCGAAGTTGCCGTCGAGGAACGAGATGGTGGTGGTCATCGGGGATCTCCTTCGGGTCCGAGGACAAGGACGGAGGACAGGGGGCCGAGCCGGCCGAGGGCGCCCGCTCCGGCGACCGCCCCCAACCCGCCGTGGAGCTCGAGGGTCGCGAGGCCGTGGACGTTGGCCCACAGGACCGCGGCGAGGTCCCGGGTCGGGACGCTGGGCTGCCAGCCATCCGCCTGGGCGGCCGCGACCAGGTCGACGAGCTGCTGGAACGAGCGGAACCCGGCAGCCTGGTAGGCGGGATCGGTGACGTCGACCCGCTCGGGCCGGAACGTCACCGAGAACACGCCGGGATCGGCGAGCGCGAAGCGGACGTAGGCCAGCCCGGCGACGCCGAGCCGCCGCCGGGCGCCGAGCGGAGCCCGCCCGGCCCCCACGGCCGCCGCCTCCGCCGCGGCCAGGTCGCCGTCCACGGTGGCGACCAGCCGCTCGAAGCCCTCGGTCGCCAGCGCCGCCAGCAACGACGCCAGGGTGGGGAAGTGGCGCAGCGGCGCCCCGTGGGACACTCCGGCCCGTCGGGCGATGGCCCGGAGGCTGAGGCCCTCCAGTCCCTCGTCCGCCAGCACGTCCCGGGCGGCCTGGAGCAACCGGTCCCGGGGCCGGGCCGCGGTCACGTCGGTCATGTAGACAGTGTCTCCTCCCAATGTAGACAGTGTCAACTCCTCGCCGCCCGCCGGGCCCCCGTTACGGTCGCGTTGCCCTGACGGGCCCTCGGACCAGGTCACGGTTACCCTCACCGTCCGCCGGGTTGACGGGAGCGGTGGCCATGACCGAGCAGGGCGATCAGCAGCCAGACGAGACCACGCCGGAGGCCCTGACCGACGGCGGGGAGCCGCTGGCGGCCGCACCGCCTCCGCCGCCTCCTCCTCCGCCGTCTCCGCCTCCTCCTCCACCACCCCCACCACCGTTCGCTCCGGCTACGCCCCCGGCGCGGACCGGGAAGCGGCCGCTGGTGATCGCACTCGGGGTCGTGCTGGTCGGCGCCGTCGTCGCCGCGGTGGTCGTGGCCCTGTCCGGGGGCAGCGAGCCCGATCCCGACGAGGCGCTCGGGAAGGCCGCCGCGGCCATGGAGGACGCCGGGTCGTTTCGCCTGAAGGCCGTCAGCGTGGACTCGTCCGCGACCGGCGAGGAGGGCGGGGCCGGGTCGTCGACCGAGTACCGCATGGTGACGGACGCCGAGGTGTCCGGCGACGAGGGGCGGGCGACGACCGACAGCGGTGACTTCGTGGACGAGACGGTCTGGCTCACCGACAGCCTCTACTCCCGTTCGGCCGTCAGCGCCGAAGCGCTCGCCGACGAACAGTGGATCGTGTTCCCGGCCGACGTCACCGACCAGGTCACGGACCTCGCCGGGGGCGACCCCCAGGCCGCGTTCCTCATGGCCACCGGGCTCGACTTCGACGGCGACGGCGAGATGGACGAGGACTTCGAGGGCGACGACGACTTCCTCCAGGCGTCGCTGATCCCCGCGCTCGCCAACTACTACCTGTTCGGTCTGGGCGAGCCGGCGGGCGTCGCCGGGCCCGGGCCCATGCCGCTGCCGAGCGGGTTCGTCGACGCCTTCGGGTCGTTCGAGGACGCCGAGGTCGTCTCGGACGACGGCGACACGCTCACGATCCGCGCCACCCGGCACGTGCCCGACGCCGTCGCCGACGGGCTCGACCTCGACCTGCCGCCGGGAGTGTTCGAGATCACCCTGGGCGCCGACGACCTGCCGATCAAGCTCACGTTGACCGTGGACGGATCCAGTGCGCACCACACCGAGGACGTCACCTTCTCCGACTGGGGTGCCGACATCACGATCGGCGTCCCCGAGGGCGAGGTCGACGAGACGCCGTGGGTCGACGAGGAAGCGATCGCCGCGGTTCGGGACCTGGTCACGCCGATGGCTCCGACCGTCCTCCCCGACGGCCTGGTCCTGTCCTACATCGAGGGCTACGAGGCGGACGAGCTGGACGCGCCGTGCCCCGAGCTCGACCTGGGCTACGCCCCGCCGCTGGAGGACGAGGCCGCGACGGAGGAGTTCTCGACGTCGCCCGACTACCTCGACATCTACCTCGTGCCCGCCGACTGCGCGCAGCAGAACGACGACACGCCCTTCGAGCCGGGCGCGTTCGGCGACGTGCCGTCGCGCGAGTCCGAGTACGGGTACGTCGAAGTGCTGGTGGGCGACACGGTCGTCCAGTTCGACACGACCTACGAGGACGACATCGCGGCCATGGTGGCCTCGATCGCCCCGATCGACCTCGACGCCGCCCTGGTCACCACCAACGCCATCGGTGAGCAACAGATGTCGGAGCTCGACTCGTAGCCGTAGCCGGTCATCCGCCTCATGGGCGGCGACGGCGGCCGCACACCGCCCGTGTGACGGCACGAAGCGGCCTGACTACCGCACGGTCTGTCACTCAATGCGGCGTGTCGTGCGCACAGAGTGTTGTCAGTCTCATCGGCCCGTCGTAAGGTCCCGCCAGAGGAATGACGTGCCGGGCGGGCAACCAGGTAGGACCTGGCGTCAGGGCGACCCGCCGCATCAGGAAGGCGGGACCGCGATGACGCACCACTCGGCAGACAGGTCCGCGCGGACTCGGTTAGGGGCCCTGCGCGTGCTGGCCGTGATCCTCGTGTCGGTGAGCGTGTTGTGGCGCGCCGCTCCGGCGGACGCGGCGCCCAGGGCGACCTCCTACTACCTGTCGGTCGGGGACTCACTGGCGCAGGGCTTCCAGCCGATCGGCGGCCCCCACACCAACAGCGCGGCCGTGGGCTACGGCCAGGGATACGCAGACCAGCTGTTCAAGCTGGCGCGTGACGGCGGCCGGGACCAGCTGCGCCTGGTGAAGCTGGGCTGTGGGGGCGAGAGCACCGCCACCATGATCGAGAACAGCCGGTGCCCCTACGACACGGGCTCCCAGTTGGGTGATGCCGTCGAGTTCCTCGATGCGCACCCTGGCGAGGTCGCGTTCATCACGATCAATCTCGGGGCGAACGACATCTTCGAGGACTGTGAAGGCGACCCGAGCTGCTTCATCCCGCAGATCGCCACCAACCTGCCGTTCATACTCGAGACGCTCCGCGACCATGCCGGACCAGGCGTCCCGATCGTCGGGATGAGCTACTACGCCCCTGACGTCGTCCAGTGGTTCGACGATCCTGCGGCCGGCGAGGCGGCGGCCGCGTCCTCGGTCTTGTTCAACAACTTCCTGGGGTCGCTCTACGCCGGCGCAGGAGTGCCGGTGGCCGACGTCGAGTCGGCCTTCGCCGTCACCGACTTCACGACGATGGTCGATCTCCAGGGTGCCGGCCCGGTTCCCCTCAGCGTCTACAACGCCTGCACGCTGACGTGGCTGTGCACCCCTCCGCCGCTCGGCCCCGACGTCCATCCCAACAACGACGGCTACGGCGTTATCGCCCAGGCGTTCGCAACCGCGCTCGGCCTCTAGCGCACTTGCCCGAAAGGGCAGATGTCGGGCGCTGGTGTTGACCAGGCCGAAACGAGGGGTTATCCACGGACGGTGGGTGTGGCGCGGCGGTCTGGCGAGCCGGCGGCTCTCGGTCGGGGCGTCCGGCGATCGGTGCAGCCGGCCGGGCCGGCTTCGCCCGCCGCACAGCTGTTGTGGCTCCAGGCGAGCGCAGGCAACCAGGCGGTCACCGGGCTCCTCGGCGTCCAGCGAGAGCCGGACACGACGCCCGAGCCGACCGTCGCCGAGCAGATCGCCGAGGCCCGGGGGCTGGTGACCAAGGGCGAGACCGACGCGCCCGCCTTCGAGCACTACCGAACCTCTACTGCCGGTACGGTCGCCGAGGTCGTCGGGCTGCTCTGGGTCAACGAGCTGACCCTCGTGGACGTCGATCCCGCGGGGGCGGGGATCGCCAAGAAGGCCGACAAGAAGCTGGTGACGGACTTAAAGGCCGTCCTGCAGGCCCGGGTCGGCAAGGCGCTGAGCGCCAAGTTCCGCGACCTGATCAAGCAGGTGGGCACGTCCGGCGCCAAGATCGGCGACCAGGTCGAGGCGATCCTGAAGGACTCGCCCTCGTGGGCGGAGGGTACGGTGGCCGACCGGCTGTTCGTCGAGTGGGTCGGCCCGGCACCGGTCGGGGGTCACTCGCCCACGGGCGCGCAGGACCTCTGGGCAGCCCTCAGGAGGGCGGGCGGGAGCAGCGTCGCGAGCAAGCGCGCCGGTCGCCTGTCCAAGGCCGCGGTCAAGGGCCTGGACGCGACCGAGCTCAACGCGGTGAAGGCCCTGCTGGACCCGAGCCTCACGTGGGTGGTGACGCCGGAGGACACCGCGGACCTGACCGACAAGGTCGCCACCGCCCTCGGCCGTCCCGCCGGCGCGCCGTGGAAGGAGCTGCGGGAGCGGATGAGCACGCTGATCCTCGCGGCCGAGTCGGACATCATCAACGCCACCATCCCCCAGTCGAAACGGAACCCCCTGGTGCCCGTGTCGTGGGCGACCTTCCGGAACCGGTACGTGGCGACCCTCACCAAGCCGATGTGGACCTTCTACCGGGACAACATCGTCGACGCCGAGATCTTCGGCGAGAAGGTGAAGGCGTCGACCGACTCCAGCGGTGTCCACAAGGACGTCGCCGCGGTGCTCCCGCTGCTGGAGCAGTCCGCGATGCGCCTGGGCGGCTTCGCCACCAAGGCGGACCTGATCAAGGCCAAGCAGCGCCCGGGCAGCGAGTTCCGGTTCGAGGCGATGAGCCACCCCGGCTGGATGGGGAAGGCCCGCCACCTGAGCTTCCACGGCACCGGGCGGGCGATGGACTTCCGGGCCGGCGCGAACCCGGCCTTCGGCGGGCCGACCCACCAGCTCGTGAGCATCCTGGGTGAAGGCGAGCTGTCCGAGCTGGAGGCCGGCTCGACGCAGCAGCGCCAGGACCTCCAGAGGGTGGCGACGCACAACGCCGACGTGCTCCGGCTGCGCGGCGAGCTGCAGGCGCGGCTGGCCGCCGCAACCGACGACGGGGAGAAGGCGCGGCTGCGGGGCGACATCGAACGGATCGACGCGCACCTGCGGGACTCGGTGCAGACCGACAGGACCACCGTCGGGGTGCGGGGCCGCGCGACCAGGACCCACCAGCAGGTGAAGGAGATCGAGGCCAAGTTCCTGGCGGCCTGGGCGACGATCAGCCTGATGCGGGAGTTCCCCCTCGGGGAGGACCTGGCCGCCACGCTGATCGGCGACAAGGTCGATGCGGCCGCGGACGCCGCGAAGCAGGCGCTCGACGACGCGGTGAAGGCGAAGTCGCCGGACGTCGGCAAGCTCCGGGCCCGCCTGGGCCGGATCGAGGAAGTGCGCACCCTGCTCAACAACCCGAAGGCGTCGATCGACGACACCAATCAGAGGCAGATGCTCAAGAAGGTCGAGGAGCTCTCCGAATCGGGCATCACCGACATGCCGTCCTGGATGGTGGAGGCCTTCGCGGAGCGGGGTTGGCAGTGGGGGATGTGGAGCGGCTTCGCCGACGCCATGCACTTCGACTACATGGGCCCGGTCGCCGACGTGCGGAGCGAGGCGCAGTACCACTGAGCCTCCGTCGCGGAACGACCTAGCCCGCGGCCTCCTCGTCGGCGCGATTGCGGCCGGCCAGGATGATCAGCTCCTCGTGCAGCTCGAACCACACGGTGTGGTAGCTGTCCTTGACCGGTGCGGCCACCATCGAGTGGTCCCCGTCGCCGACCAGCGTGACCGCGCGCTGGAGGCGGCGGGGGTAGACCTCGAAGCGCGGCAGCGCGATCGTCAGCGGGGCCAGTGCCGCCGACACCGTCGCGTCGGTGCGGCGGAGCCTGGCCACGACCATCTCGTCGTGGCGGTGATCGCGATGGTCGTTGAGCACGAGCTGCCCGCCGACCGAACGCATCTGCCAGTCGGTGACGATCCCTTTGACCTCGTCGTTGATGGGCGCGAACGCCTCGTACACGTCATCGATGACCGGGCCCGCCAGCTCCCGCTCGCGTGCGTAGAGCTCGTTGACGCGCTCGGCGCCGAGCTCGGTCACCCGGTACCCGAGCTTGGTGTCCTCGGCGAGGCCGGTCGCCACGAGCTCTGCCAGCGCGGCCGACGCGTCGGAGTCGACGGCCGCCCCGAGGGCTTCCGGCGTGGCCCGCCCCTTGACGCTGAGGACTTGCAGAAGGTGGTCCAAGGCTCGTTCCTCCCTATGGCTGCAGCCCGCCGTGCAGCGCGCGGATGCTGCTGAGCAGCGCCCCCCGGAGCGCCGCCTGTTCTTCTTCGCTGAGGTCGCTCACCATCCGGGCCTCCACCTCGTGCACCTCCGCGTCGCAGCGCGCCAGCAGGGCCCGACCCTTGGCCGTGAGGCGAGCCTGGAGGATCCGGCCATGGTCCGGGTGCGCCCGGCGCCCCACGAGCCCTCGCTGCTCCAGGGTGAGGAGCACCTCGTTCATCGACTGGGGCGACACGAGCGCCCGCCGGGCGAGCTGGGCGTTCGACAGACCACTGCCCCGGTTGAGCACGCTCAGAGTCGCGTACTGGTTGACCGACAACCCCTGCGCGGTGAGGACCGAGCCCATCGCCCGGCGCACGACACGGTCGATGCGCCCGACGAGGTAGAGCAGCGTCGGCTCGCGGCCATCGTCGGTGGCCTCCGTCGCGCTCACGGGTCGCTTGGCCATGACGCGACTGTGGCAGGCCCACGCCTCATGCGCGGTCGAGCACGATGTCGAACGTCGTCGCCAGCTCGCCGGCGTCGTCGGGCTCGAACCGCCGGACCAGGCTGTCCCGCACGCCGAACACCGCGTCGTCGCGCAGGTGCTCGGTCTGCGCGTCGAACACGTGGGTGATCAGCTCCTTGCAGCCGTCGGCCTTGACCCACATGTGGGTGTGACCGGGGCGCATCCAGTTCCGGCCGTGCGCCTTGAGCAGGTCGCCGGCCGGCCCGTCCGACGGGATCGGGTACGGCACGGGTCGCACGGTGCGGATCTCGTAGCTGCCGTCGGCGTCGGTGGTGTAGACGCCCCGCAGGTTCTCGGGCGACTGCTCGCCGGGCTGCTGGACGGCGTAGAAGCCGGCCGTCGCGTTCTGCCAGCAGTCCAGGACCGCGCCTGCGATCGGCTGGCCGTCGATGTCCCGCACGGTGCCGCGGATCACGACGCGGTCGCCGTCGTCGGGATCGACGAGCATCGACTCGCCCTTGGCACGCGCCGGCGAGTCCGGCACGTAGAACGGACCGAGCACGGTGTTCTCGGTGCTGCCCTCGGCCCCGTCGTGCGTCAGCATCTCCACCAGGCTGGACAGGCCCAGCGTGTCGGACAGCAGGATGAACTCCTGGCGGTTGCCGTCGCACATCTGGCCGACGGCCGTCAGGAACTGGATGCCGGCGAACCACTCGTCGCGCTGCAGGTTGACCTCCTCGGCGAAGGCGTGCAGGTGGCGGATGGCGGCCTCGGTGATCTCGCGTAGGCGCGGGTTCGGCGAGCCCTCGTAACGCGACAGCACCTCGGCCAGCAGTTCGCTGTGTGCGTTTACGGTCATGGTGCGCTCTCCTTCATTCCGGCGGCTCCACCGGGTCAGCTCCAGCGATGATGCGTCGGGCCCGGGCCTCGAAAACCTCCAGGCTGGCAGGGTGGGTGAGGATATAGAAGCGGTTCGTCCTCACGGCCTCGCACACCTGCTCCGCGACGTCCGACGGGTCCGCGGCGGTGGCCCGCTGCTCCCGGCGCCGGGCCTTGTACGTCGTGACCTGCGCCATCTGCTCGGTGTCGAGGGCATAGGCGAAGCGCTCCGGACGGTTGCGGTCGGCGGTGGAGATGTTCGTCCGGACCCAGCTCGGGCAGAGCACGGACACGCCGACCCGGCTGCCCTCTGCCGCGAGCTCGAAGCGCAGCGTCTCACTCAGCGCCACCACCGCCGCCTTCGACGCGTTGTACGGGCCCATCCGGGGCAGGTGATAGAGGCCCGATGTCGACGCCGTGTTGACGATGTGGCCGACGTCGTTGGCCCGGAGGTGGGGCAGGAAGGCGCGCAGACCGTAGATCACGCCGAACAGGTTCACGGCGAGGACCCAACCGAAGTCGGCCAGCGGTAGGTCCGCGATCGGCAGGCCGCGGCTCCCGACACCCGCGTTGTTGCAGACGAGGTGCACGTCGCCGAAGTGCTCCAGGGCCGTCTCCGCGAGCGCCGTCACGTCGGCCTCGAGGCTGACGTCCGTCGGCACGGTGAGCACGTCGGCGCCGGTGCGGCTGAGCTCCTCGCCCGCCCGTTGCAGGACGGGTCGCTCGATGTCCGCCAGCACCAGCTTCATGCCCTCGCCCGCGAAGCGTTGCGCCATGGCGAGGCCGATCCCCGATGCCCCGCCGGTGATCACCGCGACCCTGCCCGCGAGGTCGTCCACGGCTAGACCCGCAGGAGGTAGGCCGAGTGCAGGAGCTCGGGGTGGGCCTTCAGCTCGCCGGCCGTCCCGTGGTAGCGGATGCGGCCACCCTCGAGGATGTAGGCGGTGTTGGCCAGCCCGATCGCGACGTGGGCGAACTGCTCGATCAGCAGCACCCCCACGCCCGAGGCGGCGACCGACGCCAGCGTGGGCACGAGGCGTTTGACGACCACGGGGGCGAGCCCCAGCGACAGCTCGTCGACCAGCAGCACGCGAGGCCGCGACACCAGGGCCTGCGCCAGCACGACCATCTGCTGCTCGCCGCCGGAGAGCGACCGGGCCGTGGTGTCCTGGTAACGGGTCAGCTCGGGGAACAGCGCAAGAGCGTGGTCCATGCCCTCCTGCGCCTGCTCCCGGTCGAGCCCGTAGGTGGCGACCCGCAGGTTGTCGGCCACGCTGAGCTGCGGCAGCACCCGCCGGCCCTCCGCCACGACGGCCACGCCGGCGCGCCGGATGGACTCCGGCCGGCGCCGGGTGAGGTCGCGGTCGCCGAGGCGGACTCGTCCGGCGCCGGGGCGGAGCAGGCCCGCGACCGTGAGGACGAGCGTCGACTTGCCGGCGCCGTTGGGGCCGAGCAGTGCCGTCACCTCACCGGGCGGGATCGCGAGCGAGACGTCGCGCAGGACCGGGCGGTCTCCGCGGGGCACCGACAGGGACTCGACATGCAGGGTCGTACCGGTTGCAGTCACACCTCCTCCTCGGTGCCGAGGTAGGCGCGGATGACATGCTCGTCCCGGAGGACCTCGGCGGTCGTGCCCGAGGCGATCAGCTTGCCGAAGTCGAGCACGGCCGTGGTCGCGCAGCACGCCGACACCAGGCTCATGTCGTGATCGACGAGGACCACCAACGCCTCGACCTCCTCGGGGATGCGCCGGATCAGCCGGCCCAGATGCTCGGTCTCGTCGTCGGGGAGGCCTGCGGCCGGCTCGTCCAGCAGCACCACGCGCGGACGGCCGACGACCGCCCGCGCCACCTCGACGAGCCGGCGCTGGGCGGGGCCGAGGGTGCCGACCTGCCGGTTCGCCTCGGGCTCGAGCCCGACGAAGGCCACCGCGTCCATCACGTCCTGGCGCGGCGTCGCCCGCCCGCCTTCGGTGTTCTCGCGCACGAGCAGCACATTGTCGAACACGGACAGGTCGGCGATGGCCTGCTCGGTCTGGAAGGTCCGGCGGAGGCCCCAGCGGGCCCTCCGGTAGTCGGCCATGGCGAGCAGGTCGTCGCCGAATGCATGCACCGCGCCGGCGACCGGCTTCACGAAGCCACTGAGCACGTTGAAGAACGTGGTCTTGCCGGCGCCGTTGGGGCCGATCAGGCCGCAGGTGCCTCCGGACAGCGACAGTGTCATGTCGTTGATCGGCACGACGCCGCCGAACCGGACGGTCAGGCCGTCGACCTCGATCATGGCGGGGGTGCCTCGTCGCCGGCCCGCCGGGGCCCGAGCAGCTTGCGCAGCCCGCGACCGAGGTTGGCGAGATCCTTCGGCACCTGGTCGACGAGGCCGCCGGGCGCGGTGAGCAGCACCTGCAGGATGCCGACGCCGAACAGGATGGTGAGCAGCTCGGTGGAGACCCCCCAGTCGTCCAGCAGCGCGGGGAGCAGGCGCAGCAGCAGGGCGGCGACGACGGCGCCCCCGAGGCTGTAGACGCCCCCCATCAACACCACCGCCAGCAGCAGGATCGAGTTCTGCACCGGGAACTGGTTGATGTTGACGCCGCCGCTGGCCGCCGCGAGCAGGCCGCCCGCCACGCCCGCCATGAACGAGGCCAGCGCGAACGCCCACAGCCGGTAGAGCGTGACGTTGACGCCGGCGGCGACCGCGGTCGCCTGGCTCTGGCGCAGGGCGGCCCAGGCCCGCCCGGGTTTGCCCCGGACGTGCCAGAGCGCCAGCAGGAACATGAGCACGGCCACCGCCACGCAGTAGCGGTAGTACGCCGTGTCGCCGGTGGCGATCGCCGGCCGAGGCAGGCGTGACGACGCGCCGCCGGCGGCCGAGTTGCCGAAGAAGCCGCCGCCCCCGTTGGGGAACTGGGCGATCCGCAGCACGACGGTGATGGCGCCCGCCGCCATCAGCGTGATCAGCGCCAGGTACAGACCCGAGAGCCGGAGTGCCGGCAGCCCGATCAGCGCGCCGATCAGGCCGGTGACGACGCCCGCGCTGAGGACGAGGAGAGGGAACGGCAACGAGGTGGCGAAGTCGAGCCGCAGCGCGACCCAGGCGCCGATGGCCAGCAGCAAGAACTGGCACAGCGACACCATCCCGGCCCGCCCGATCAGCAGGCCGAGGCCCAGGGTCACGATGCTGTAGATCACGACCGAGGTCACGATCTGCAGCCAGAACCGGTCGACTATCCCCGGCAGCCAGAAGGTCACGAAGGCGAGCGCCGCCGCGCCGACGAGCAGTCTCACCGGACCGGGGCGCCGACGGAGCCCGCGCACCGCCTCGGGCGGGGCCGCCTCCCCGCCGGGGGGCGTGCTCGACGGTGGCGCCGCGGCGAGCGGCGGTCGCTCGTCGTCGCTCTCCTGCACCTCGTGCTCAGTCACCGCGACGACCGCTCGGCTGTATCCCGCTGCCTCGTCGCGAACCAGAGGAGGGCCACGATCGCGAGCACGAACGGCGTCAGCGTGCGGTACTCCGCGACCTCCGAGAACGCGGTCAGGCCCGACTGCACGATGCCGATGAGGAAGCCGGCGGCGAGCGTGACCCACAGGGAGTGGAGCTGGCCGATCAACGCCGCGGCCAGGGCCGGGATCACGAGGAAGGTCAGACCGACGATGTCGAGCCCGACGAGGTTCGACAGCAGCAGCCCGGCACCGCCGCACACGAGCCCCGAGCCGAGCCAGGCCGCCGCCTCGACCCGGCGCACGGGCACGCCGAGCGTGGCGGTGATCTCGCGGTCGTCGGCCAGCGCCCGCATCGCCGTCCCGACCTTCGTGACGCGCAGGAACACGGCGGTGCCGGTGGTGACGACGATGGCGAACACCACCCCGATGATCTGGGTGCCGCTCACCCGGGCGTCGAAGACCTCGTAGTTCCAACGGGACGTCGGCAGGGTGATCCCGTGCGGGTCGCGGCCCCAGACCCACTGCATCGTGCCGAGCAGGATCAACAGGAGCCCCAGCGTCGCCGTCGCCTTGACCAGCGGGTCGCGGGCCGAGAACGGCGGGCCGAACAGGACCCCGTACAGCAGGGTCGCCGCCCCGCCGAAGGCGATGCAGGCCAGGTAGGCGACCCACTCCGGTGCCCATCCCGCGTCGAGCAGGGACCACGTGATCAGGGCGCCCGTGGCCCCGATGGCCCCATAGGCGAGGTTCAGCACACCGGTCGCCCGGTACAGGACGACCAGGCCGACACCCGACATCGCGAACACCCCGCCGAGCGCGAAGCCCAGCACGAGGAACGGCTTGAGGTCAGGCATGAGCGGCTCCGGGCACCCTGGTCTCCCTTGTCGACGCGACGTGTCTGCCCTGTCCTGGCCCGCCCCTCAGCCGGTGTTCAGTCCGTTCTCCTCCTCGGCCGCACGGATCTCGTCGAGCGGGTTGCCGGGCAGGTCCGTGATCTTGAAGCAGTCCTCGACCTGGACCATGTTGCCGTCCTCCGGCGCCACGGTGAGATCGGCGTTGTTGGAGACGTTCGACCCCGTGCCGCTGTCGTAGTACCACGGCGCGCAGAGGATGTCGCTCACGAAGTTCCTGACGCCCCGGAACGCCTCGTTGACGCTCTCCTTGGTGATGTCGCCGTCGATCGAGAGCAGCGCGTCGGTGGCGATCCGCCCGGCGAGGTAGCCCATCTGGGCGAAGCTGGAGAGCGGGACGTCTGGTGCGTACTGCTCCAGCACCTCGTTCATGTGCTCCTGGTCGGGCTCCCCCGAGTCGAGCACGTTGAACTCGGCGTTGATGAGGAACTTGCCGTTCCAGGCGTCGCTGAGCTCGGCCGCGAGCGACGGATCGTTGGGCGGCGTGGAGCTGGCCCAGACCACCGAGTCGATGAGGCCCTGCTGCTCGATCGCCTGCAGGAGCGGGAGCACGGTGGGCCCGGTGAAGTCGAGCACCACCCCGCCGCCGTCACCGGCCTCGGCGACCAGGCGCTGGGCGAGCCCGGCCGGGTCGTTGATCGGGACGTCCTCGAGGATGCTCACGCCCTCCATGTCGTTCTCCTCGGCGAACTCGACCACGCCGCTGTTGATCACGTCGAAGCCGGGCTGGTTGGGGGAGACGACGACCAGCTTCCCCTCCGCGCCGGCCCGGACCGCGGCCTGCGCCCCGCCCAGGCTCGAGTAGTAGGGCCCCATGTTGACGGCCGAGAAGTTCGGGCTGGTGAAGCAGTCCTGGGCGACGCCGGCGACGATCAGGTGGAAGCCCTGCTCGCCGTAGTAGTCGTCGTTGACGCTGCACTCGATGAGGCTCGTGCTGCCGACGATGCCGACGACCTGGTCCTCCTCGACGAGCTTCACCGCCAGGGACGCGATCTGCTGCGGATCGACCTGCTCCTCCTCGGCGATGTACTGGATCGGGCGGCCGTTGATGCCGCCGTTGTCGTTCACGCAGTCGAAGTACGCGCCGGTCATCTCCGTGATCCAGGTGAAGTCGACGCCGGGGATGTTCGTGGCCATGCCGCCGATCTTGATCGGCTCCCCGGTCGCCTCCGCGCCCGTCCCGGCTCCGCACTCCCCGGCCTTCTGGATGTTGCTGCCGCTTCCGGTGGTCGGAGCCACCGTCTCGTCCGGTGCCACCGTTTGGTCCGACGATGCGTCCTCCCCGCCGTCGTCGTCGTCCCCGCAGGACGCGAGCACTAGGACGCCCACTGCTATGAGGCCCAACAATGACCGCTTCATGGTTCCCCCCCGGGCCGGTCAAGGCCACGGTGCGATCGGCGCCCGGCGCCTCGCACCTCTGCACTATCGCTGTCGCTGTCGCTGTCGCTGTTGCTGTCGCTGCCCCCGTCCGCGGGTGCGCGGCAGGCGCAGAATATCAGTTTCCCTGAGATTGGGCGGCGTGGCCACACCCGCGTTCGCGCCCGGCGAACGCAGCCCTTGGTGGGCTGCGAGGGGCGCCCGGATACTGGGGCTGACTCGGACAGAGGGGGTCCCCATGCTCGTGGACAGCCGAGGTCCGGCGACGGGTGGAGTGCTGCTCGTGGGCAGCGTGCCCCTGCGCAGCGCCGAAGAGGTGTTCCAGGTGATGGCGGCGGAGCTCGGCGACCGCGTCACCCAGCTCCCCGACGGGGAGACCGGCCCCCGGTCGGACTGGATCGTGTGGCAGTACCCCGTGTTGAGCTCCCGCCCCGAGTTCGAGGTCTGCCCCCCGGGCGAGCAGCCCCATCGGGCCCTGCCCCGGCTTCGGATCCGCGACGGCGAGTCGCTGGACACGCTGCAGTTCGACGACCTCGGCTACGCCGACGCGGCCATCTCGTCGTACCGCACCTTCACGCGCCGCAAGCGCGACGGGCAGATCCCTCCGGACTGCCGGTTCCAGGTCTCCCTGCCCACGCCCCTGGCGCCCATTGCCGCGTTCGTCGCCGCGGAGGACCAGGCCGGTGTCGAACCGCTCTACGAGGCGCGGATGCTCCACGAGCTCGCCGGCATCTTCGAGGTCATCCCGCATGACCAGCTCGCGATCCAGTGGGACACGAACTTCGAGTTCGCCATGCTCGACGAGGTCATGCCGACCTGGTTCGACGATCCCCGGGCCGGCATCGTCGAGCGCCTGGTCCGGCTCGGTCGCAGCGTGCCGGCCGGGGTCCAGCTCGGGTACCACTTCTGCCACGGCCACGAGAGCCACCATCGCGACCGGCCCTACCGGGCCCAGCCCCTCGTCGACATGGCCAACGCCCTGTCGCTCAGCCTCGGCCGGTCGCTCGACTGGGTTCATCTCCCGGGTAGGTGTCATGCCGTCGACCTGCCCTTCTTCGAGACGCTGGCCAAGTTGAGGCTCCGCCCCGAGACGCGGCTGTACCTGGGCCTGCTCGATCCGTCCGACGGCGAGCTCGGCGCCCGCGCCCGGATCGTGGCCGCGCAGCGGTTCGTCCACGACTTCGGGGTGGCCACGGCCTGCGGCTGGGCCCGACACCGTCCCCGGGACGTGGCGGCGCTGATCGAGCTCCATCGGGCGGTGACCTCCCCGACCCGCCCGGCGACCCGGTCGCGCCCGAGCTTCGCCTGGCCGGCGGGCTGGCAGCGCGTGCCCGACGACGACTGGGTCGACCAGCCGGTGGATGCCTTCGGTGAGGCCTACGACAGCCTCGACCACCACGGCTGGTACCGGAACCTGGACCCGACGGTCGAGGAGCTGTCCCACCTCCTCGAAGACGGCGACATCCTCGTCGACTACTCGGGCGGGACCGGCATCCTGCTGGACCGGCTCAAGCTGCGCATGTTCGACACCCGCGCGGGCGCGGTGATCGTCGACAGCTCACCGAAGTTCCTGCGCGTGGCGATGGAGAAGTTCCGTGACGATCCCGACGTCGGGCTGCGGGTGCTGCGCTTCCTGAAGCAGGAGCGACGGCTCGAGCGGCTCCACGAGGTGCTCGGTCC
>JBKPRV010000596.1:0-4521 GCA_046734715.1 Actinomycetota bacterium
GCCTGGTCGTGCCGCCGGACCTGCGTCCCGGACTGGGCGCCGTGCCGGCCGAGGTGACGGTGCTCGACCCGCCCGACGCCAAGGGCCTGGAGTTCGACGCCGTCGTAGTGGTCGAGCCGGCCGCCATCGCGGGCGGCGACGCCCGGGGCCTGCGCCTGCTCTATGTGGCGCTCACCCGGGCGGTGCAGGAGCTGATCGTGGTGCACGCCCTTCCGCTCCCGGGGTCGCTGGCGGGCGCAGCAGGGGGACCGAGTCGTCCGGCAGCGTGATCCCCCGCTCGGCCACGACGCGGGCCACGTCCTCGGGGAACACGTTCCGCACCAGGAACAGGTCCCGGGCCATGTTGTAGGCGGGCGCCAGCTCCTTGGCGTAGCGCTCGAAGTACATGAGCTGCTTGGACACCAGCACCAGCTCCCGTACGGCCCGGGCGCCGTACTCCCGCTGGAGCTCCACCTGCTGGCGCAGCAGCTCGGCCAGGCTCACCTCGCCCATGGCCAGGTCGAACATGGGGTCGAGCACGGTCTTGAGGCGGGCCGCCACTTCCTCGACGGGGCCCACGTCGGCGGTCAGGATGCCGATGCGCTGCCAGGCCCGCACGATGCGGGCGTAGTCGCCGTCGATCATGAGGGTGAACTGGGCGTCGCGCACCGCCTGGCGGTGGTCGGCGGGCAGCTCGCCCATGATCCCGAAGTCGAGGTACGCGGCCCGGCCGTCGTCGAGCAGCCAGATGTTGCCGGCGTGCACGTCGCCGTGGAACGGGCCGTGGACCAGCGCCGCCTCGGTCCACACCTTGAGGCCGCGGCGCAGCGCCAGCTCGCCGTCGATGCCGCGCGCCCGGACGTCGTCGAAGCGGTCGAGCGGGGTGCCGTAGAGCCGCTCCATGCATATGACCCGAGTGCCGCAGTGGTCCCAGTAGACCTCCGGTGCGGTGATCCAGGCGTTGTCGCCGAAGGCGCCGATGTTGTCGCGGAACGCGGTCTGGCGGTGGGCCTCGAGGACGAAGTTGAGCTCCTCGTTGGTGACCTGGTGCAGGTCCTCGACCACGCCGGGGGCGTTGAGCAGGTGCCCGGTGCGGGTGCGGTCGACCACGCGGGCCAGCCGGTACATCATCCGCAGATCGCGGTTCATGCGGTCGGCGATGTCGGGCCGCTGGATCTTGAGCACGGCCGGGCGCCCGTCCCGCAGGACGCACCCGTGCACCTGGGCGATCGACGCGGCCGACAGGGGCATCGGGTCGAACTCGGCGAAGGCGTCGGCCGCGGCCACGCCCAGGTCGTCCTCCACGATGGCGAGCGCCTCCGCCGCGGGGAACGGCGGCACGTCGTCCAGGGTGCGCAGGCAGGCGTCGGCCAGCGGGGCGGGGAACATGCCGGGCGACGAGGCGATCAGCTGGCCCAGCTTCACGAAGGTGGGACCGAGCGCCATGAACCCCTCCACCAGCCCGACGCTGGCGGCATCGGCCAGTGCCCGCCGGGCCGCGGGATCGCGGCGAGCGGCCAGCACCCGCCGGGGATGGCGCACGGCGTAGACCACCAGCGCCCGGGCCAGCCGCAGCGCGAGCACCACCCAGATCTCCACTCCCCGGGCCAGCTCGCGCCAGCCGAAGCGGGTGAGGTTCGGGATCGGATCGGCCGTCACCGGGCCAGCATGACACCTCGAATGTGAGCGAGGTAGAACACGTTCTAGTCTGAGCCGGTGGACATCGACGACACGCCGGAGGAAGCCGCGTTCCGGGCCGAGGCCCGGGCCTGGCTCGACGCCCACGCCATCCCCAAGGGCCACCCGGATGACTTCTCCGCGGGGCTGTGGACCGGCGCGTACGACGAGGCCACCTACATCGACCGCTGCCAGGCCTGGCAGCGCACCCTCTACGACGGTGGCTGGGCCGGCATCACGTGGCCCAAGGAGTACGGCGGGCGGGGCGGCAAGGCCATCGAGCAGGTCATCTTCGGCCAGGAGCAGGCCAAGTACGGGGTGTCCAACGGTGCCTTCATGATCTCGATCGGCATGGCCGGGCCGACGATCCTGGCGCACGGCACCGAGGCGCAGAAGGAGCGGTTCCTGCCGCCGCTGCTGCGGGGCGACGAGCTGTGGTGCCAGCTGTTCTCGGAGCCCGGCGCGGGCTCCGACCTGGCCGGCCTGGCCACCCGGGCCGTGCGCGACGGCGACGAGTGGGTCGTGACCGGCCAGAAGGTGTGGACCTCCTCGCCGGACCGGGCTCGTTTCGGCATGCTGCTGGCCCGCACCGACACGTCGGTGCCCAAGCACCAGGGCATCGGCTACTTCCTGCTCGACATGGCCACGCCCGGGATCGATGCGCGCCCGCTGCGCCAGATGACCGGCGAGGCCCACTTCTCCGAGGTGTTCCTCGACGACGTGCGCATCCCGGAGGCCGACCTGCTCGGCGGGCCGGGCGACGGCTGGCGCATCGCCCAGACCACGCTGAACAGCGAGCGCTCGTCCATCGCCGGAGGCATGGGCGTGACGCCCGCCCACCTGCGCGCGCTGGCGGCGCAGATTCGGTCCAACCGCTATCCGGTGCTGCGCCAGCACAACATCGACGTCCACATCCGCTTCGAGCTGCTGCGGTTCCTGCGCTACCGCTCGCAGACCGCGCTCAGCCAGGGACGCCGGCCGGGGGCCGAGGCGTCGGTCATGAAGCTGGCCTTCGCCCGCTACATGCAGGCCCTGACCCGCACCGCCATCGCGGCCCAGGGCGCCCACGGCATGCTGGCGGGCGACGACGTGGTCGACGACGGCATGTGGCTGCGGCGGTTCCTGCACTCGCCGTCCATGCGCATCGCGGGCGGCAGCGACCAGGTGCAGGCCAACATCATGGGGGAGCGGGCCCTGGGCCTGCCGGCGGAGCCCCGCGAGGACAAGGCCATACCCTTCCGAGACCTGGTCAGCCGGTAGGTTGCCGGGGCGATGGCGGAAGCCACTCTGACCAAGAGCCAGGCGGCCCGGCGGGAGCGGGTCATCCGGGCCGCCCAGGAGCTAGCAGCCGATGGCGGCTACGACGCCGTCCAGATGCGCGACGTCGCGTCCCGGGGCGAGGTGGCGCTGGGCACGATCTACCGCTACTTCCCGTCCAAGGACGCGCTGCTGCTGGCGGTGATGGTGCAGTGGCTCGGCGACCTGGAGCAGCGGGTCACGCGCCATCCGCCCGCGGGGGCGACCACGGTCGACCGCATCATGGACGTGCTCGGCCGGGCGGTGCGCTCCATGGACCGCGAGCCGCGCCTGACGCGGGCCGTGATCGCGGCCATGACCGCAGGCGACCCGGCCAGCGTCGACGCCATCGGCGAGGTCACGGCGGCCATGGCCCGCATCATGCTGGCCGCCTTCCCCGAGGACGTCGACCCGGCGCTGGAGGCGGCGGCGGCCAAGGTGCTCGGCCATGTGTGGTGGTCGGCCACCATCTCCTGGGCCAACGGCATGGGCGACTCCGCCTGGGTCGCGGCCGAGTTGCGCCAGGCCAGCGAGCTGATCGCCGACCGGTTTGGCTGAGCGCACCTGACCTTTCGGTCAAGGGCTTCTACCTCGACTTTCTGACTCCAGGTCAGACCGATACGCTGCGCGTCCAGACTGTCAGAGCCAGAGGGGAAGGGACGCCATGCGCGCAGCAGTGCTCCGCAACACCGGTGACGAGAAGCTCGAGATCCGGGACGACGTCGAGCTGGGGCCGGTCGCTCCGGGCCACGTGAAGGTCAAGATCATGGCCACCGGCGTGTGCCACTCCGACGTCTCGGGCATGAACGGCACCATCCCGCAGCCGGCCCCGTTCGTGCCCGGCCACGAGGGCGCGGGCGTCGTGGCCGAGGTGGGGGAGGGCGTGACGTCGGTCCAGCCGGGCGACCACGTGATCATCGCCTGGAGCGCCCCCTGCGGCTCGTGCAAGTACTGCGTCGACCGCAAGCAGCCCAACCTGTGCCTCAACATCACCTTCGGGATCGGCGCGCTGCCGCACTTCATGCTCGACGGTGCCCCGCTGTTGGGGTTCGCGGGCTCGGGCACCTGGGCCGAGGAGATGATCATGCCCGAACAGGGTGTGGTGAAGATCGACCCCGACACCCCGCACGAGGTGGCCTCGCTGGTGGGCTGTGGCGTGATGACGGGCGTGGGCGCGGCCCTCAACACCGCCAAGGTGACGCCGGGGTCGTCGGTCGTCGTGTTCGGCCTCGGCGGTGTGGGCATCTCCGCTATCCAGGGGGCCAAGGTGGCCGGCGCCTCGGAGATCGTGGCCGTCGACCTGGTCGACTCCAAGCTGGAGGACGCCCAGCGCTTCGGGGCCACCCACGCGGTCAAGCCCGACGGCCTGGAGTCGGCCAAGCAGCAGATCACCGGCGGCGACGGCTTCGACTTCGCCTTCGAGGCCATCGGCCTGCCGCTCACCATGCGCAGCGCCTACGACGCCACCCGCCGCGGCGGCACCACCTGCATCATCGGCGTAGGCGCTCCGACCGAGACGGTCTCGTTCAGCGCCTTCGAGCTGTTCTTCCAGGAGAAGACGCTCGTGGG
>JBKPRV010000597.1:0-5450 GCA_046734715.1 Actinomycetota bacterium
GCGGTCGAGATCGCCCGCCAGCTCCGGCTGCGGGACGTGGGCGGCATCATCGTCGTCGACTTCATCGACATGGAGCGCAAGGACAACCGCGACGAGGTGGTCCGGGTGTTCCGCGACGCCCTGTCCCGAGACAAGACCCGCACCCAGGTGTTCGAGATCTCCGAGCTCGGCCTGTGCGAGATGACGCGCAAGCGCATCGGCGAGGGCCTGCTGGAGTCCTTCGCCGGCCGCTGCCCTCACTGCGACGGCCGCGGCGTCATCATCGACAAGGAGCTCCTGCCGGATTGACCTCGCGCTAGCTTCGCCCGTCGTGGACAAGTTGGGGGCCGTCCGGATCAGCGCGGCTGATCCGAGCGGCCGGCAGATGTGGGAGATCTACCGCCTGGTCGCGCGCGTGCACCCGGGCCGTCGGCGCGGGCGGATCCTGGCGTGGGCGGCGCTCGTGGCGATAGTGGCCCCCGTCGTGGTGAGCGAGCGCCGCGGCGACGGCCTGTCCGTGGCCATGCTGCTGGTCCTCGGACTGCTGGCTGCCTACGCCGCCCTCCGGACGACGGACCGTGGCTGGGCCTGGGCGGCCGCTCGCCGCTGGGCCCGCACGTCGCCCGCCGGGCCATGGCAGATCCGCGTCGACCCGGTCGGCATCGAGTGCGCGGTCGCGGACCGGTCCTACTCGCACGGCTGGTCCAAGGTCACGCAGGTGGTCGAGGGCGAAGCCGCCGTCGTCTTCGTGATGGGCGCAACCCGCCGCGGGGTCCCGTTCGTGAGCGTGCCCGGCGAGCAGCTCTCGTCCACCGACCGGGCCAGCATCCGCCGCTGGGCCGAGACCGCCCCCGGGGACCGTCCGTGGACCACGATCCCCGGCCCGCGGCCGCCCCGGCGCCTGCGGGTGTCGAGCGCATCCGGCTGACGTACGGGCGCGGACAGCGCTCGCACGAATCGCCGGTGGTCGGGTAGGCTGTCTCGTCCCCTTCGAGGTTGGCGGCGCTCTGTGGCGCCCCGGACGAGGCAGAACGCATGTACGCAGTCATCAAGAGTGGTGGCAAGCAGTATCGGGTCGAGAACGGCCAGCAGCTCCAGGTCGAGCTGGTGGCCGCCGAAGACGACGACAACGTCGAGCTCACGCCGGTGCTGCTGGTCGACGGCGACACGGTCCTGGCCGGCCCGAAGGCGCTGTCCAAGGCCAAGGTCACGGCCAAGGTCGTCGGCGAGGCCAAGGGCCCCAAGGTCACCGGCTTCACCTACAAGAACAAGTCGAACAACCGCCGCCGCTGGGGCCACCGGCAGCGGTATTCCACCATCGAGATCACGGGCATCAGCAAGGGCTGAGGGAGGCCGACCACATGTCCAAGACCAAGGGCGCCGGCTCCACCAAGAACGGCCGCGACTCTCACGCCCAGCGCCTCGGCGTGAAGGTGTACGACGGCACTGCCGTCACCGCGGGCGCCATCATCGTCCGTCAGCGCGGCACCCGGTTCCATCCGGGTGAGAACGTGGGCCGGGGCAACGACGACACCCTCTTCGCCCTCACCGCCGGCAAGGTCAAGTTCGGCCAGCGCAAGGGGCGCAAGCTGGTCGACGTCCTGCCCGGCGACTGATCACCCGTCTGATCACTCGTCCAGCCCGACGAGCACCGAGGCGTACAGGTCGCGCTTGAGCTGCGCGGCCATGGTCCGGTCCTTGCCGGTGAACGGCTCCAGCAGTGCGGCGGCCGTCGGGACCAGCTCGGCCTCGTCCGCCTCGGCGTGGGCGATGCCCAGGGCGAGCGCGCCCGCCGCGTCGTAGCGGCTCCCGGTGAGGATGGCCTCGTGCGCCCCTCGCTCGCCCAGGCGGGCCACGATGAGCGCCAGCATGAAGGGTGAGAAGTGCATCCCGAGGTCGATCTCGGGCAGGCAGAACCACCCCCGATCGCGGCGCGCCACCCGCCGATCGTGCGCCAGGGCCAGCATGGCGCCGATCCCGAAGGCGTGGCCGTTGAGGGCCGCCGCCGTGGGGAGCGGGAAGGTCAGCACCCGGGCCAGGACCCGCCGGCTGCGGTCGAGGAAGCCGCCCAGCTCGTCGCCCGCCAGGCTGCCCAGGTACTCCAGGTCGTAGCCGTTGGAGTAGTGCTTGCCACCGCCGGCGGTCACGACGGCGCGGGCGTCGGGGTCGGCCTCGATGTCCTCCAGCGCCGCCTCGAGCGCGGCCACGAAGTCACCGTCGAAGGCGTTGGGGCCGTCGCCCAGCCGCACGACCGCGACCCCGCCGTTCATCTCGATCTTCACCGCGCGCAAGCTAGTGAACGGCCGCATGACGACCTGCGCCACGGGTTCGCACGCGGCGGACCGTCCCGTCATACTCGGCTCGTAGTGGCCCAGTTCGTGGACGAATGCAACCTTCACGCCAAGGCAGGCGACGGCGGAGCGGGCGCCGTCGCCTTCCGCCGGGAAGCGCACGTGGCCAAGGGCGGGCCCGACGGGGGCGACGGGGGCAAGGGCGGCGACGTGTGGCTGGCCGCCGACCACAACGTCGCCTCGCTGCTGGCGTTCAAGGACCAGCCCTTCCGCCGCGGCGGGAACGGCACCCACGGATCCGGCCAGCGCCGCCACGGAACGTCGGGCGCCGACGTGGTGGTCCCGGTGCCCGAGGGCACGGTGGTCCGTGACCACGAGGACGGCAGGGTGCTGGCCGACCTGGTGCGCGGGGGCGACCGCTACCTGGCCGCCGAGGGTGGCCGGGGCGGGCGGGGCAACGCCCGCTTCCTCTCCAACCGCCGCCGGGCGCCCGCCTTCGCCGAGCAGGGCGAGGAGGGCGAGGAGCGCTGGCTGCGGCTCGAGCTCAAGCTGCTGGCGGACGTAGCGCTGGTCGGCTTCCCCAACGTCGGGAAGTCCACCCTCATCAGCCGCATCTCGGCGGCCAAGCCCCGGGTGGCCGACTACCCCTTCACCACCCTCGAACCGCACCTGGGCGTGGTCCGTATGGACGACGGTGTGGAGTATGTGGTGGCGGACGTGCCGGGGCTCATCGAGGGGGCCAGCGAGGGCAAGGGCCTGGGCCACCGCTTCCTGCGCCACATCGAGCGGGCGCGGGTGCTGTGCGTGCTGCTCGACCTGGCGCCGGTGGCCGAGCGGCCGCCCGCCGAGCAGCTCGCGGTGTTGCAGGGCGAGCTGGAGACCTACGACCCCGAGCTGGCTGAGCGCCCACGGTTGGTCGTCGGCGGCCGGGCCGACCTCGCCACCGGCGACGGTGAGGGCGTCGCAGGGGCGGGTGTGGACCTCGACCTGCGCATCTCGGCGGTGACCGGCGAGGGGATCGCCGAGCTGCGGGGCCGGATGGCGGTAGCGGTGAGCGCGGCTCGGGCGGAGCAACCGCCGCCCGAGCAGTTCGTCGTGCACCGGCCGGTGCGGGAAGGCTTCCGGGTGGAGCGGGACGGGGGCGTCTGGGTGGTCGAGGGCCGGGAGGCGACGCGGGCGGTGGCCCTGTCCGACCTGACCCGGGCGGACGCCCTGGCCGAGGCCCACCGCCGGCTGCGGCGCCTGGGGATCGACCGGGCGCTGGCCCGGGCCGGAGCCCAGCCGGGCGACCGCGTGCGCATCGGCGGGTTGGTGTTCGACTACGAGGACGAAGAGGGCGCGCCGTGATCGTGGTGGCCAAGGTGGGGTCGTCGTCCATCACCAGCAAGAGCGGGGAGATCGACGAGTCGGCCATAGCCAAGTTCTGTGCCGAGGTGGTGGTGCTGCGCGAGGCCGGCCACCGCGTGGTCATGGTGACCAGCGGGGCCATCGCCGCGGGCCTGCCTGCCCTCGGCCTGGCCGACGCCCGGCCTCGTGACGCGGTCACGCTCCAGGCCGCGTCAGCGGTGGGGCAGAGCCGGCTGATGCGGGTCTACGACCGGGCGCTCGGCGAGGGCGGGCTCATCGGTGGCCAGGTCCTGCTGGCGCCGCTCGACTTCATGGTGCGCCAGCAGTACCTGCACGCCCGCTCCACCCTCACCCGCCTGCTGGAGCTGGGCGTGGTGCCGGTGGTCAACGAGAACGACGCCATCGCCGACGACGAGATCCGCTTCGGGGACAACGACCGCATGGCCGCGCTGGTGGCCCATCTGATCAGTGCCGACCTGCTGGTCCTGCTCACCGACCAGCCGGGCCTGCTCACCGGAGACCCCCGCACCGACGCCAAGGCGTCGCTCATCGAGGAGATCGTCGAGGTCGACCACACGCTGGAGCGCCTGGCCGGGGGCGTGGGCAGCGATCGGGGGAGCGGCGGCATGGCGTCGAAGCTGGCGGCGGCCAAGATCGCCGCCTGGTCGGGGGTGCGGGCCGTCATCGCCCAGGCCGACCGCGAGAACGTGCTGGTGGAGGCGGTGTCGGGCCGGACCGGCGTGGGGACGGTCGTGGTGCCTCGCGGCCGGCGGCTGCCCGCGCGCAAGCTGTGGATCGCCTTCGCGGTGGGCTCGATGGGCATCGTCCTGGTGGACGAGGGAGCCAAGCGGGCGCTGCTGGAGCGCGGCGTCTCGTTGCTGCCGGCCGGGGTGACGGGGGTGAAGGGCGGCTTCGAGGCCGACGACGCGGTCGAGATCGCGGGGCCGGACGGCGTGGTGTTCGCCAAGGGCCTGTGCCGCCTCGACGCCGCCGGGCTGCGCGAGGTGGCCGGGCTGCGCACGTCCGAGCTGCCCGAGGGCGTCGCCCACGAGGTGGTACACCGCGACGACCTTGTCGTCCTCCCGTGAGCGAGCTTGTCGAGGGAATCAGGAGCACAGCGCGACAATTCGGGCCGTGACCGACCCGTCGGCGCCGACGCACACCCAGGAGGACTCCGCGCCGCGCTCACCGGGGGCGCCTCGGCCGCCGACGGGGCTGGTGTTCGCGGCTGTGGCCGTGCTCGGCGGGCTCGTGCGCTGGTGGCAGGTCCACGGCGCGACCACCCTCAAATGGAACGACACCACCGATTTCCTGGCCAGCTCGCGGGCGTCGTGGTGGAGCCAGGAGCTGTGGGTGGGGTCGCGCCCGCCGCTCACGCCCGTCGTGCTCAAAGTGGTCGGCGGGGACCTGCGCCTGTTCATCGCCTTCCAGTGCGTGGTGGCGGCGCTGTGCTGGGCCGCGCTCGCGGGCGCGGTGTGGACGGTGGTGGGCGGGCGCCGCCGCCCCTACCTGGCCGCCGGGCTGATCCTGGCCTTCTCGCTGACGGTCCCGGTGGTGATGTGGGACCAGTCGGCCCTGTCCGAGTCCCTGGCCGTCTCGCTGCTCGCCCTGACCGTGGCCGCCGGCCTCCAGGTGGTGGCCCGACCGTCGCGCGGTGCCGTGATCAACCTGCTGGTGGTGGGGGCGGTGTGGCTCACGGTGCGCGACAGCCCGGCGATCGTGGCCCTGCTGGGTGGTGTCGCGCTGGTCGGGTGGCTGGCCGTCCGGTACGGGCGAGCCCGCCGCCGTGGCGACCCGGGCCCGGCGCTGCGCACGCCCGTCGCCGCCCTGGCG
>JBKPRV010000598.1:0-6753 GCA_046734715.1 Actinomycetota bacterium
TGGTTGGTGTCGCGGTCGATCACGAAGCCGTTGCGGTCTCTGACCCATCAGGCCAAGGAGATGGCCGAGCACCGCTTGCCCGACGCCGTGCTGGACATCCTGGAGACCCCCCTGGGCGACGACGTCGCCATGCCCTCCATCGAACCCGTCCGCGTCAACACCCGCGACGAAGTCGCCGACGTCGCCGACGCCCTCAACACCGTCCAAGACACCGCCCTGGACCTCGCCGTCGAACAGGCCGTACTCCGCCGCAACATCGCCGACTCCTTCGTCAACCTCGGACGCCGCAACCAAAACCTCCTCGGCCGCCAACTCGACTTCATCACCGAACTCGAAACCAACGAAGCCGACCCCGACACCCTCGCCAACCTCTTCCGCCTGGACCACCTCGCCACCCGCATGCGCCGCAACGCCGAATCGCTGCTGGTCCTGGCAGGCATCGAACCACCCCGCAAATGGGCCGCCCCCGTCCGGCTCACCGACGTCATCCGCGCCGCCCTCGGCGAAGTCGAGGACTACCAACGCGTCACCGTCCGCGGCGTCGAACCCGCCACCATCCTCGGCTCCACCGCCGCCGACCTCGCCCACCTCCTCGCCGAGCTCATCGAAAACGCGTTGGTGTTCTCACCCCCCGACCAAACCGTCGACATCCGCGGCCGCAACCAAACCGACGGCTACACCCTCGCCATCATCGACTCCGGCCTCGGCATGCCCCCCACCGACGTCACCGCCGCCAACCGCCGCCTCGCCGGAGCCGAATCCTTCACCATCGCCCCCTCCAAATACCTCGGCCACTACGTCGCCGGAAACCTCGCCGCCCGCCACAACATCCACGTCCACCTCGACAACTCCCCCGGCAACGGCATCACCGCCACCATCGACATCCCGCCCACCGTCCTCACCCCGGACCACGAGCTGGGGGCCGACCAGGCCGCGGCCCCACCCGGCGGACGCGAGCTGCTGCCCGTCACCGGGGGCGGCTTCTCGCCCCTGCCCCGGGCGCCGGAACCGGAGCCGCCGCTGTGGCCCGCGTCCATGGCGAACTGGAACACCCCGCCGGCTACTCCCACGCCCGGCGCTCCCAGCGCGGTGCCGCCACCTCCGCTGGCCGGCCGCACGCAGAGCGGCCTGGTCAAGCGGGCTCCCGGCAACGGCCAGAGCACGACCGTCGGCGCCGGCGAGCCGTCCGCCGACCTGCTGGCGGCGCTGTCGCAGCACTCCGCCAACCTGCAGCGCGGTGAGGGGGACGGCACCGGTCCGTGGGCGCGGACCGGCCTGTGGGGGCCCTTGGAGCCGACGACCCCGAGCGGTGGCCGAGGCCGCGGCACCGGCCATCCGTACTACCAGCCCGGCGACCTGGCCGACCGGTACCGGCGCCCGGACGAGCCGTCGGTGCCCGAGACGCCGGCGGCGCGGACCCCGCCGCCGCCTCCCCCGCCGCCCCCCGCGACCGGGACGCCCTCGGATCCCAGCCAGGCTGGGACGACCAGCCACGGCCTCACCCGGCGGGTCCGGGGCGCGCAGATGCCGAGCACCGAGCCGCTGCTGCTGCGCCGCGGGACCGGAGGCGACACGGGCGACCATGCCCCGGTGCCATCGGGGGTCGGCGGCCACCGCGATCCGGTCGCCCCGCCCGAGTCCCGGCGGCCGGCCGACGACGTCTACTCGTTCCTGTCCAACTTCACCGCCGGGGTGCAGCGCGGGCTGCGGGAGGCACCGCGGCCCAACGGCCAGCACAGGCGCTGAGGGTCACCCCAGCTTGGTGAGGCTGCGCTTGAGGTTGCGCAGCGCCTGCTGGGTGCGCTGCTCGTTCTCGATGAGGGCGAAGCGCACGTAGCCCTCGCCGCCCGGGCCGAAGCCGATCCCGGGTGACAGGGCGACCTGCGCGTCGCGCACCAGCATGGAGGCGAACTCGACCGATCCCATCTCCCGGTAGGGCTCGGGGATGGGTGCCCACGCGAACATCGTGCCGCGGGGCCGGGGCACGTCCCAGCCCATGCGGTGCAGGCCGTCGATGAGCACGTCCCGGCGGCCCTGGTAGACGGCCTGGACCTCCCGGGGGAAGTCGACGGCCTCGTTCATGGTCACTGTGGCCGCGATCTGGATGGGCTGGAACGTGCCGTAGTCGAGGTAGGACTTGAGCTTGGCCAGGGCCTGGACCACGTCGGCGTTGCCGGCCAGGAAGGCGATCCGCCAGCCGGCCATCGAGAACGACTTGGTCATCGAGTACAGCTCGACCGCGCACTCCTTGGCCCCCTCGGCCTGCAGGATCGACGGCGGCTCGAACCCGTCGTAGCCCAGCTCGGCGTAGGCGTTGTCGTGCACCACGATGACCTCGCGCTCGCGGGCGAAGTCGACGACCTGCTGGAAGAAGTCCAGGTCGACGGTGGCGGTCGTGGGGTTGTGGGGGAAGCTGAGCACGATGACCCGCGGCTTGGGCCACGAGTACTCGTACGCCTCCCGCACCCGCTCGATGAAGTTCCCGTCGGTCGACATGGGGATCTCGCGGGCGGAGGCGCCCGCGAACAGCGGGGCGAAGATGTGGATCGGGTACGACGGGGAGGGCACCAGGGCGGCGTCACCCGGGCCGAGCAGCACCCACATGAGGTGGGAGAACCCCTCCTTGGCGCCGATGGTGGTGATCACCTCGCGGTCGGGGTCGAGGTAGACGCCGAAGCGCCGCTGGTAGAGGTCGGCGAGGGCCTGACGCAGCTTGGGGATGCCCCGGCTGGCCGAGTACCGGTGGTTGCGGGTGTTGTGGGCCGCCTCGCACAGCTTGTCGACCGCCAGGGTGGGCGACGGGATGTCGGGGTTACCGAAGCCCAGGTCGATGACGTCCATGCCGGCTCGCCGGGCCTCTACCTTCAGACCGTCGATGATCGTGAAGACGTACGGGGGCAACCCGGTGATGCGGCGAAACTCCATGGGACCACGGTAGCCGGGGGTGGTGGTGGCCTCTGGAGTCGGTTTCGGGGATCATCGTGGCCGTGACCGAGATCGATGTCGTGATCGAGATCCCCCGCGGCAGCCGCAACAAGTACGAGTACGACCACGAGGCCCACGTCTTCCGGCTCGACCGCCGGCTGTTCACGGCCATGACCTATCCGGCCGACTACGGCTTCATCCCCGACACGCTCTCGGAGGACGGCGATCCGCTCGATGTGCTGGTGCTGCTGGAGGACGCCACCTTCCCGGGTTGCCACGTCACCGCCCGCCCGGTGGGCGTGTTCTGGATGGAGGACGACGCCGGCCCCGACGCCAAGATCCTGTGTGTGCCCGCCGGCGATCCCCGCTGGGAGCAGGTGGCGGACATCGCTGACCTGCCTGGGCACCTGATGGACGAGATCGAGCACTTCTTCGAGGTCTACAAGAAGCTCGAACCGGACAAGCACTCGAACGTGCGGGGTTGGGAAGGCGCCGGTGCCGCCGCCGCCGAGATCGAAGCCTGCCGCGAGCGCCATCTCGCTGAAGGCTGACGGCTCCCGGCCCCAGGTGACCGGGCGCCGCCGACGGTCAGCCGGGGTCGCGCCGCTCGCCCTCGTCCTCCCAGCCGAGCAGGGCGGCACCGATGGCCCCCGCCTGCTCGCCGAGCTCGGCGGCCACGATGCGGACGTCGGGACGTTCCCCCGGGGCCATGACCTTGTTGACGTAGGCGTGGCGGACCGGGTCCAGC
The DNA here is from genome assembly GCA_046734715.1 of Actinomycetota bacterium. Taxonomy (GTDB): domain Bacteria; phylum Actinomycetota; class Acidimicrobiia; order Acidimicrobiales; family VFJN01; genus ZC4RG19. The sequence goes on from JBKPRV010000598.1 coordinate 3,674, forward strand.
AGCAGCTCCCCGACCTCGACCAGGCCGCCGCCGATCACCACCAGCTGGCAGTCGAGCAGGGTGACCAGGTTGCCGATCCCCAGGGCCACCCACGAGGCGAAGGTCTCGATCACGGCGAGCGCCCCGGGGTCGCCCTCGGCCGCGGCGTGGGTCACGTGCTCGCCCCGGACGTGCTCGGCCACCCCGCCCGCCAGGGCCACACCCCGGGGGAAGCGGCCGGCCTCGGCCGCCTCCCGTCCCAGCCAGCCGAGGCCGCTGCCCGAAGCGAAGCGCTCCCAGCAGCCTCGCCGGCCGCAGGGGCACAGCGGGCCCCGAGGGTCGACGATCATGTGGCCGGGCTCGCCGGCGAACCCGTGGGCCCCACGGACCAGGAGGCCCTCGGCCACCAGCCCGGCCCCGATCCCCGTGCCGAGGGTGACGCACACCGCGTCGTCCACGCCCCGGCCGGCGCCGGCCACGTGCTCGCCCCACGCGGCGCAGGTGGCGTCGTTGTCCACCCGGACGTGGCGGCCCAGGCGGCGCTCCAGCTCCTCTCCGACGTGCACGTCGTGCAGGCCCGGCAGGTTGGGCCCCACGTGCATCACGCCCTGGCGGTCGACCAGCCCGGCGATGCCCACGCCCACGCCGGCCAGGCAGTCGGGGCCGGCGCCGGACCGATCACCCAGCGCTCGCACCACGCCCGCGATGGCGTCCATGAGCTCGTCGGCGCCGTCGGGTGTCGCCACCCGGACCTCGTCGATCACGGTGCGGGGATCGTCGGGGTCGATGGCGATGCCGAGGACCTTCGTCCCACCGATGTCGACGCCCGCCAGCAGTCGATCTGAAGCGTTCAATAGCGCAGCAGGGCCCCGATGCGGCCCATGACGTCGAGGTCGGCGTTGCCGACGCAGATCTCGAGCTGGCACTGCTGGGCCAGCGCTTCCTCGACCACGTCCTCGACGAGGTCGTCGACCTCGACCATCTGGCCTCCGCAACGCTTGCAGCGCCGGCCCATGGCGGCGAGCGTGTCACAGCTGCGGCAGCGCCAGCCGGGGGCGACGTAGCCCTTGGACACGACCAGCGTGTCCACCCGGTGGTCGGTCAGCGCTTGGACCACCGCGGCCAGGCCGGCCACGCCCCGGCGGTCGGCCGAGGTGGCCGCCCGCAGGCGCTCGACGACCTTGGCCTCGCGGGCCCGCTCGACCTGGGCCTCGACCTGCAGGGCGGCGGCCAGCACCTCGGCGTGGTTGGCGGTGACCGGGACGGACAGCCGGCCACACAGCCGCTTGCGCAGGTACGGGTGGAGGTTGGCCTCCAGGTGGCCGGCCAGGTGCTCGGGCGCGGCGATGGCCAGGTGCTCGAAGCGGTGCTGGTCCCAGACCTCGAAGGCCACCTGGGCGGCGTTGCGCAGGTGCTGCTGGGTGCGCTCCTCGAGCGAGTGCGGATGGTCGCCACCCCGGTCGCGCTCGCCCCGGGGCCCGGTGGCGCGAGGCAGGGCCTCGAACTGCTCGGAGCGCTCGACCAGCTCACCCAGCTCGAACACGAACATCCGGGCCCGCTGCCGGTCGGCGAGCAGGACGCCGATGGGCTCGTGCTCGCGGAGCACCGACTCGAGCTGGCCCACGGCCGGCACGTGGTTGATCACCACCCGGGCCCGCACGGGCACCGGGAGCTCGATCACCTGCCACAGCCGGTCGGCGGTGCAGGCGAAGATGGCGAGGCCGCGGGTCCGCGACCGGTCTAGGCCGCTGCGGACGAGCTGGGAGATCTTGTTCAGGTCGGACTGGACCGACGCTTCCCCGTCCGCCTGCGCACGGGCGCTGTGCAGCAGGATGTCGACTTCTCGTTGCAGGTCTTGGTGGCGGGCCACCCGGCGGCCGTCGACGTCGAGGTAACAGGATGTGATCGGGGCTCGGTCCCCTTTTATCGCTGCCAGCTCCCTGATCGCGGCTTCGGTGATTACCGCCACGGCGCCTCCTGGTTGCGATCTCGCTGATCGACTTGGATGGTGCCCACCCGGTGCCCGTGCCGGATCGGGCTGACGCAGGCGATGCTAGGCGACCCAGCGGGACTTGCGCAGGGGCGAACGTCAGGTGACGCGGATACGTTCGACCTTCGCCTGCCGTTCAGCTTCGGGCTCCGGTTCCCGGTTGGTGGCGGGCGGCCAACCGCCGCCGGTGACCCGCCTCGCCATGTCGCCGAGCCCGGCCACCAGGCCCGCCAGCGACACCATCGCGTCGGGGTCGTTCACCACATCCTCGGCCACGTCCAATGCCGCCCGCGCCGCCGCGATCAGCTCCCTCGCCGCCGCCTGGAGGTGTTCGACCCCTTCCCGAGCCCGCTCGTGCTTGTCGGTTGCACCGCTCGGGCCATCCCTGTCGTTGTCGGCCCCGCCATTCGCGCTGACGCCAGGCCCGTCGCCCCTCGCCGCCCGCGCCGCCGCTCGGTCCTGTGGCTCGAACGGCCGGCCGCCGGCGGGCGAGGCATCGTCGCCGCCGGTGTCGCTCCCGACAGTCGCGCCGGTGGTCGTCGCCTGCTCCATGGTCGTGTCCTCCCCTGTCAGGCCCGGGCGGCCGTCGCGCCGACGGCGACGTCGCCGGGGGCGCGGTCTCCGAAGGTCACCGTGAGGGTTCCTTCCCGCAACTCGGCGCGGTCGACCATCCGGCGACGGAGGGCGTCGGGCAGCACCAGCGAGCGCCGGTAGGGCCCGACCCGCACGAGCAGCTCGTCGCCGGTGTGGCCGACCTCCAGGTCGTCGTGCGCGGTGAACGGCAGCTTCAGCTCGAGCAGCAGGCGATCGTCCTGGCGCCGGACCGCCAGCGGTTCCCGGGTGCCGAAACGGGCCGTCGGGTCCTCGTCGTCGTACAGGGCGTCGGCGAAGTGCCGCAGGGCGGCCAGGCCCACCTGCTCGGTCGGCTGCAACGGCACCCGCAGCACCGGCACCGGAGCGAAGCCTCGCTCGATGGTGGCCAGGTGCTCGGCGTGGGCCGCCTTCCAGCGGGCGAACCACGGATCCTCGATGCCGTCGGGCAGCAGCTTGTTGGCCACCACCGCGTCGACGTGGTACCCGAACAGCGACAGGTACGTGTGGGTGCGGCGGG
>JBKPRV010000599.1:0-2437 GCA_046734715.1 Actinomycetota bacterium
GCCCCGGGCTTGGTCAGGCTCGCGACATCGACATGTTGGCCACCCACCCGCTCGGCCATCCACTGGAGCGGATAGAAGGACGCCTCGATCGAGAGCGCATCGACTGACGACGCCCCACCGGATGCAGTCTCGGAGTCGTCGCCCCCGCAGGCCGCGACGACAACCAAAACGAGAGCGGCGACTGCGACCCAGCGCACGGGCTTCCACATGAGCATGCCGGGATCTTGATGCGAATGAGAACGATTGTCAAAACCAATCAGCCACCTTCGGTCTCCGCTTTCGCTCGTGAATCTCGCGTTGGTCGGCATGGCGGCAGGGGCGAGACCACGCTCTGGGCGACCTCGGGAACGGGTAGGACCGTTGACCCGTAGCGACCGCGCGCCCTTTCGGCTGCTCTCGACGATGAGCCGGCTCAGAACGCGGACGGACTGACGGCTACAGGCTCGGGCTCGGCTGGCGTCTGCTCGTCGGCCGGTGCGTCATCGAGGACGTTCGTCTCGTGGTCGTTGCCGAGCCGCCGGGCACGAGCGTGCGCGGCCATGACGCGGAGGCCGGCGAGGGACGCTCCCACGTAGCCGACGCCTTGGGCCACACACGCGGCGCACATCGGAATCGATGGTAGCTGTCCGAAGGGACGCGGGGCAGTGGCGGGTGGGCGTAACGTCGGGTCTCGATGGCGCAACGTGCTGGTGGCCCGTCGATGCGGCGACCGGGTGGTCCGGCTCCGCCGGCGGGTGAGTGGGGTTGGGGTGGCCCGTCGCATCTGCCGCCGCCGGGCCCGCCGAACCCCGTGGATCGGGTCCGCGCCTGGTTGACCGGGGTGATGGTGGCGGTGGCGGCGCTGACGGTCCTGGGCATGATCGCCATGTGGCCTCGCGGCGAGGCGCCCGACCTGGGGGACCTTCCCGCCCGCACCTACGTCAACGGAACCATCACCGGAGTCCAGGGCGGGGCCTGTCCCAGCGTCGAGGTCACCGGCCAGGACGCCTGCGTGCGCTACACCACGAGGCTCAGCTCGGGCCCGGACAACGGCGATGACATCGACTTCGAGGTCCTGGCGACCGACGTCGAAGTCCCCGAGCTGCACGAGGGCGACAAGGTCGTCCTCATCGACTTCGCGCGCAGTCCCGACCCCCAGTTCCGCTACCAGTTCTACGAGTACCAGCGCTCGACCCCGCTGTTGTGGCTGCTGCTCGCCTTCGCCGCCGTGGTCATCGCGTTCGGGCGCCTCCAAGGTGTACGCGCGCTTGTCGGCCTGGCGCTCAGCCTGGGCGTACTCGTCCTGTTCGTGGTCCCGGCCCTACTGCGAGACTCACCCGCCGTCCTGGTGGCGTTGGTCGGGACTGTGGCCGTGGCGTACATCGCCATCTACCTGGCCCATGGCGTGAACATCTCCAGCACGATCGCGTTGGCGGGCAGCCTGGTCGCCCTGGCGGTCACCAGCCTGCTCGCCCTGGTCGTGGCCGCGTCCGCGCAGCTCTCGGGCCTGGCGTCGGATGAAGCGCAGACGCTGCGGTTCACGGCCGAGGCCCTGGACCTGCGGGGCCTGCTCATCGCCGGGATCGTGGTGGGCGCCCTCGGTGTGCTCGACGACGTGACCGTGTCCCAGGTCTCAACGGTGGCCGCCCTACGCCGCGCTCGACCCGACATCGGCGTCCGTGCCCTGTACACCGAGGCGACGCGGGTTGGGCGCGATCACGTCGCCTCCACTGTGAACACCCTGGTGCTCGCCTATGCCGGCGCCTCCCTGCCGCTCCTGCTCTTCTTCGCCCAGGGCGACACCCCTGTCGTTCGCATCATCACCGGCGAACTGGTCGCGGTCGAGGTCGTCCGCATGCTCGTCGGGTCCATCGGCCTGGTCCTCTCGGTGCCCGTCACGACCGGCCTCGCCGCCCTGATCCTCACCCACACCTCCGAGCTACCCGAAGACGACGGCCACGGCCACCATCACGGCCACATGTTCCAACCAGCACCGCAACTCGACCAGGGATGGCCCAGCCCGACCCCCCGCCGCGACCGGCCCGACGAAGCGTGGTTCTGAGCCTCGTGGCCCCGGTGAAGCACCGCCGAGCCGTCGCATCCGTCGGCGAGTTGCCGACGGCGAGCCCCTCGCGCCACGCTCGGTCCCGATGACCACTGCGATGTGGTTCGTCGCCTCGCTGCCCAGCCCGCCTGGTGACGCCATCCACATCGGGGCGTTCCAGCTGCGGGCCTACGGGCTCTGCATCGCCCTCGGCGTCCTCGCCGCCATCTGGATCGCCCAACGCCGCTGGTCCGACCGCGGCGGGGACCCCGGCGACATCAGCCGCCTCGCGGGTTGGTCGGTCTTGGCCGGACTGGTCGGGGCCCGCCTCTACCACGTCATCACCGACCACCAGCGCTTCGAGGGGCGCTGGCTCCACGCCTTCGCCATCTGGGAAGGCGGGCTCGGGATCCC
>JBKPRV010000600.1:0-2055 GCA_046734715.1 Actinomycetota bacterium
TGTGTATAAGAGACAGGGCCAGGTGGTGGCCAGGGGCACCACCGCAGTCGGCTGCTCCGGGGCCTCGACCACCTCTATCTCGTAGCCCATGGGCACGAGAGGGTAGGTGATAGTGCCCCGTCAGGCTGCTCCGCCGCGAATTCACCGGAGCAGCCTGACGGGGCACTACACGACCAGCTCGCTCTTGGTCCGGCCCTTGGACGACCAGTAGCCGTCCGTACGGCCCAGCCGGAAGTGCTCGGGCTTGTCCTCGTCGGCCAGGATGTCGGTCTCCAGCCACAGCCGCTTCAAGTGGCGGATCTTGCCCGCCTCCCGGTCGTCGCGGTAGCCGTCCCGGCCATGCAGCACGTGGTAGTTGTTCACGAACTGCATGTCGCCCGCCTGCATGCCCATGGCGACCCGGTACTGGGGGTCGGCGCACATGGCGTCCAGACGGTCGAGCGCAGCCCGAGCCTCGGCCGAGGGACGCGGGGCATCGGGATGGCGCCGGGACGACTCGATGTAGGGCCGGATGTAGCGCACGAACAGCCGGTCGCCGCGGCGGCTGAAGACCGGCATCGTGTACCAGGTCCGGGCCCCGGGGGCCTGCTCGCCCCGCAGGTCGTAGGGGAACGGCTCGTACAGGCGGGACGCGACCTCGGGGTCCGAGCGGACCAGGTCGTTGTGGATCGTCACCGCGTTGGCCACCAGGCTGTCGCCGCCCTCGAGCCCGGCGTCGAGGCAGAACAGGCCCACGAGGTCGGACCCGTCCGAGTGGAACGGCAGGGGGATGCCGCCCAGCTCGTTGCCGCGGGCCGTGGGGTCGTCGACCGCGCGCCCCTGGTCGGTGACGTCGCCCAGCAGGTGGCCCTTGGCGTTCTGCGGCCAGGGCCGGCCGAGGTGCATGCCGACGCCCCAGTAGATGGCCGAGGCCCGGTCCTTGCTGTAGCGCTCGACCGGCACGCCGCGGATCAGCACCATGCCCAGCCCGTTGACCAGGTCATCCTCTATGCGGGCCAGCTCCGCCGCCAGGGTGGGCAGCGGGAACAGCTCGCGCGTGATGTCGAGCACGTCGTCGACCTGGCTCTCGGCGTGGACCAGCGCGGCGTCCAGCTCGGCCACGTGGTCGTCGGTGAGGTGGAAGATGTAGCTCTCACCCACCTCGTCGGTGTGCCACTCGCACTGCGCTTCCAGCGGGGTCGGGGTCGGCATGGTCGTCACAGTGCACCTCCCAAGGCGGCGGGGGCGGGCTGCGGGCCGCGGATCAGGCGGCCGGGGAGGGGACCGGTGGCCTCGCCCTGCTCGTAGGTGACCTGGCCCTTGGCCACGGTGGCCAGGTAGCCCTCGGCCTGCTGGACGAGACGGCGCCCGCCGGCGGGCAGGTCGTGGACCATCTCGGGGCGCCGGGCCACGAGGGCGTCGAAGTCGATCACGTTGACGTCGGCCCGGTAGCCGGGGGCGAGCACGCCCCGGTCGTGCAGGCCCACGGTGCGGGCCGTGTCCTGGGTGTGCTGGCGGACCAGGTAGGGCAGCTCCAGGCGGCCGTGGTCCCGGTCCCGGCCCCACAGGGCCAGCAGCGTGGTGGGGAACGAAGCGTCGCAGATGGTGCCCAGGTGCGCCCCGCCGTCGCCCAGGCCGGGGACGGTATGGGGATGGGCCAGCATCTCGCCCGCGGCGTCGAGGTTGCCGTCGGCGTAGTTGAGCAGGGGCACGTAGAAGAAGGCCCGGCCCTCATCCGCGATGAGGTGGTCGAAGGCCAGGTCGAGCGGATCGCGCCCGTCCCGCTCGGCCCGGGCCGCCAGGCTGGTGGCGGGGTCGGGCTCGTAGTCGGGCGGGTCGCCCAGCTCGTACATGGCACCGAAGCCGTCGAGCAGCCGGCCGGAGCGCCGCTCCTGGTCCCGCTTCCAACGGGCCGAGGCCAGCACCCGCTCCCGAAACGCGGGATCCCGCAGGATGGCGACCTGCTCGGCCAGGGGCAGCGTGTTGATCTCGCGGTACGCGGGGTTGGTCAGGAACGGATGCAGCGTGCACTGCAAGCCGAGCAGGAGGCCCACGGCCCGCGGCGCCACCTGGGCG
>JBKPRV010000601.1:0-11325 GCA_046734715.1 Actinomycetota bacterium
GGCCAGGAACGGCTCGCCGGCCAGCGGGTCGGACGCGGCCAGCCACCCCTCGGTCCCGGCCCGCAGCACGAACCGCCCGGCCCCACCCCGGGCCTGGGCGATGCGGTCGGGGTAGGCGTGGGCCAGCAGCAACCCCGCCTCGGTCGGGTCGCCGCCGGTGCCGGCCACGGTCCCGAGGCGGCGGGCCAGGTCGCGGGCGCGGTCCCGGGCCCGGTGCAAGGCGCGGCCGTCGGCCAGGGGATGGCGGGCCGCGGGATCGTCCAGCAGGGCCAGGCGCAGGCCGACATCACTGGGTCGCTCGTCGGGGCGGCCGCGGAGGACGTCCCGGTCCTCCAGCACCGCGGCCAGCACGCACCCGAGCCACGCCTGGCCCGAGGCCTCGGCCACCAGCAGCATGCGGGCCAGGCGGGGATGCAGCGGCAGGGCCACCATGGCCCGGCCCGCGGCGGTCGGGTGGCCCGAAGGGTCGAGCGCGCCCAGCGAGGTCAACAGTCGCCGGGCCTCGTCCAGCGCGCGGGCGGGCGGCGGGTCGAGGAACGGCAGGTCGGCGGCATCCGTGCCCCACACCGCCAGCTCCAGCGCCAGGCCGGCCAGGTCCGCCTGGCGGATCTCGGGCTCGGTATAGCGTCGCCGCGCCGCGTGCTCGACCTTGGACCAGAGCCGCACGGCCACGCCGGGGCTCAGCCGCCCGGCCCGCCCGGCGCGCTGGTCGGCCGAGGCGCGCGAGGCGGCGACCGTTTCCAGCCGGGTGAGTCCGGTGGTGGCGTCGAACACGGGCTTCCGGGCCAGGCCGGCGTCGACCACGACGCTCACGCCCTCGACCGTGAGGCTGGTCTCGGCGATGTCGGTGGCCAGCACCACCTTGCGGCGGCCCGGCAGGCCGGGGACCAGCGCCGCGTCCTGAGCGCCCGCGGGCAGCGCCCCGTACAGCGTGTGGACGTCGACCCCGTCGCCGACGTCGAGCGCGCCCGCCGTGCGCTCGATCTCGGCCGCGCCCGGCAGGAAGACGAGCACGTCGCCGTCGGGCTCGCTCCGCAGCACCTGGCGGACCGCAGCGGCGGCCGCGGGCTCGACGTGCTCGCGGGGACGCCGCGGGGCCCAGCGCACATCCACAGGGTGGGACCGGCTCTCGCTGGTCACCACCGGCGCCGGATCGCCGTCGCCGGCCAGCACCGCCGCCACCCGGTCCCCGTCGAGCGTCGCCGACATGACCAGGATGCGCAGGTCCGGCCGCAGGTGCCGGCGGGCATCAAGCGCCAGGGCCAGGCCCAGATCGGCGTGCAGACTGCGCTCGTGGAACTCATCGAAGATCACCAGCGCCACGCCCTCCAGCGCCGGGTCCCGCTGCAGGCGGCGGGTCAGGATCCCCTCGGTCACCACTTCGACCCTGGTCTCAGGCCCGACCGCCCGGTCATCGCGGGTGCGGTAGCCGACGACCTCGCCCACCGCCTCGCGCCGCAGCGCGGCCATGCGCCGGGCCGCCGCCCGCGTGGCCAGCCGGCGCGGCTCCAGCATCACCAGCCGGTCGTCGCCCCGCCACGGCTCGTCGAGCAGCGCCAGCGGCACGATGGTGGTCTTGCCCGCGCCCGGCGGCGCCTGCAGCACCGCCACCCCTCGGCCGGACAGCGCGGCGCGCAGGTCGGGGAGGCAGTCGGTGACGGGCAGCCCGGGCAGCATCCCGGCCAGTGGATCAGAGCTGCGGTTCGAACCGCATATCGTCGATCAGCTGCTCGCGGGCCCGTGCCACCCGGGAGCGGATGGTGCCGACCGGCACCCCGCAGATCTCGGCCGCCCCGGCGTAGTCGAACCCCAGGAGCTGGGTGAGCACGAACGCCTCGCGCCGCTCCGGCGTCAGGCGGGCCATGACCTGGGTGGTGAGCACGCCGTCGGCCTGGTGGGTGACGTGCGACGACGGCTCGGCCCGGGCCGACAGCAGGCGCCCCAGCCGGCGGCGCCGGCCCGCGCTGCGCACCGCGTCGATGGCGGTCTTGCGGGTGATCGACAGCAGCCACGTGCGGGCGCTGGATTCGGCCCGGTAGCCGGGGAGGGCCCGGATGGCCCGGATGTAGGTGTCCTGCGCCACGTCCTCGGCGAGGTCGCGGCCGGCTACGGCGGTGGCGAGCCGCGCGACGTCGTTCCACGTCGAGCGCACGAACGACGAGAGCGCAACCCGATCGCCTTCGCGCGCCTTGAGGGCGAGCACGGTCACCTCATCCACCAGGACGTCAAACCTAGCGTCGCCCGGACCCGGGAACTACATCGCCCTCCCGGACGACTAAGTCCGCATGCAGTGCAGCACCTATCGCGCAGCCATCTCGGCGCGCCTCGACGGCGAGGACATCGGTCTGCCCGCCGAGGTGCTCGACGCCCACCTCGCCGCGTGCGCGGACTGTCAGGCCTGGGCCGCCGCCGCTGACGCGCTCGCCGGCGCCGTGGCGCGTGCCCCGCGGCCCGACGTCCAGCTCGACCCGGCGCTGCTGGCCGCCCTGGTCAGCCCGCCCGAACGCCGTCCCACCCGCGCCGGCCTGCTCTCGACCGGCGAGTGGCGCGTGGCCCTGGGCGTCATCGCCGCCGCCCTGTTCGTGGTGTCGTGGCCCGGCGCCTTCCTCACCGAGGGCCACGCCTCGGTCCACATCGCCCACCAGCTCACCGCTTGGGACATGGGCCTGGCCGCGGGCTTCCTCGTCGCCGCCCTGTTCCCGGCCCGGGCGTGGGGCATGTTCCCCCTCGCCTGCGTGCTGGTGGCCTGCATGACCGGCGCCTTCGTCCTCGACATCCTGTCCGGCCATGGGGTGCTCGGCACCGAAGGGGTCCACGCCCTGGAGATCGCCGGGCTGATCTGCCTGTGGGCTGTCGCCCGCCGCAGCGCGCACCAGTCCGGCGAGGTGCGGGTGGCATGAGCCGTCGGGCTGGGCGACGGGCCGTCGCGGCGGCGGCGTGCGCGCTGACCGCCATGCTGGCGCTGCTCTTCAGCCCAACGCGCGCCGACGCGCACGCCGAGCTGCTGTCGACAGAGCCCGCCGCGGGCGAGCACCTCGCCACTGCGCCGGACCAGGTCGTGCTCCACTTCAGCGAGGCCGTGAACCTCGGCGACGACCTGGTGCGCGTACTCGACTCGAAGGGCGACGAGGTCGACGCCGACGACCCCGTGCACCTCAACGGCGAGCGGTCCTCGGTGGCCCTGCCCCTGCCCCCGCTGGAGGACGGCGGCTACGTCGTGTCCTGGCGCGTCGTCTCGTCCGACGGGCACCCGGTGGGCGGCGCCTTCACCTTCCGGGTGGGCGACGCCTCGGCCGCCGCGCCCGGCGAGGACCAGGCCCTCATCGACGACGTGCTGGGCGGCAGCGGCCAGGGCGACACCGCGCTCGGGGTCGCGTACGGGATCGCCCGCTTCGCGGCCTTCGCCGGGATCATCGTGCTGGTCGGCGCCATCGCCTTCGTGGCCTGGCTGTGGCCGGCGGGCCGGGACGACCGGCGCGCCCGGCGCATCGGCGCGGTCGCCTGGTGGACCGCGCTGGTGGCCACGGTGGCGTGCATCCCCCTGTACGCCGCCTATGTGGTGGGCGGGACCTTGGGCGACGCCCTCGACCTGTCGCTGAGCGGCGACGAGCTGGGCCACCAGAACGGCCGAGCGTGGCTCGCACGCGCCCTCCTGCTCGTCGTCCTCGCGGTGGTGGCCCGGTCCAAGCGGGCCGACCGCTGGGTGCTCTCGGGGTTGGGCGCGGCCCTGCTCGTCACCATCAGCCTCACCGGCCACGCCGTGTCCGGCGACCTCGTGCCGCTCGCCTTCGTCACCGACCTCGCCCACCTCGGCGCGGTCAGCGTGTGGCTCGGCGGGCTGGCGGTGCTGATCGGGTCGCTGCTGTGGCGCGAATCGGCCGACCGGAGCGACGAGCAGGTCGCGACCATCGTCGGCCGCTTCTCGCAGGTGGCCTTCGGCGCCGTGATGGTCATCGTGGTTAGCGGCGCGATCCAGGGCTGGCGCCAGGTCGGCAGCTACGACGCCCTGTTCGACACCGCCTACGGGCGCCTGCTGGTGTTCAAGGTCGTGCTGGTGGCCGGGATGCTGGTGGCCGCCTCCTTCAGCCGCACCTGGATCCGTAACCGAGCCGTCGCCGGCGCCCGGGCCATGGCCCTCTCCCCCGGACCGGGCGCCGTCGCGGCCTCTGCCGATCGCGGCCCGGCCAGCCTGGCGGTGCTGCGCCGCTCGGTGGCGGCCGAGGTCGCGCTGGCCGTCGGCGTGCTGGCGGTCACCGCCATGCTCGTCAACGCCGTCCCCGGCGCCGCCACCGGTGGCGGTACCGGGCCGAGCGGCCCCTTCGCCACCCAGGTCCACGGCGAGACGCTCATGGTCCAGGTAGCGGTGGACCCGGTCACGGTGGGTCAGTCGGACGTGAAGCTCACGGTCACCGACCACGGCCTCAACCCCATCGAGCCCGAGGAGGTCCAGGCCTCGCTCACCCTGCCCGAGCGCGACCTCGGCCCCATCACCCTGACGTTGGAGAACACCGGTCCCGGCGAATACGTCGCCTCCGACGTCGAGATCCCCTACCCGGGGGAATGGCAGCTGGACATGGCGGTGCGCACCAGCGACATCGACCAGACGCTGCTCAAGACCGCGGTCCCGGTCTCCTAGACCACCACCCACCACCACAAGGAGCAACCCAGTGAAGACCCGTGCACTGACGCGAGCTTTGGGCGTCGCCGCCGCGGCCCTCGTGGCCCTGGCGCCGATGGCGTCAGCCCATGTGACGGTCAATCCCGACGAGGTGGCCAAGGGCTCGTTCGCCCGGCTCAGCTTCCGCGTGCCCAACGAGCGCGACGACGCCGGAACCACCACCCTCGAGGTCACCCTGCCCGAGGACGTGGCGTTTACGTCCGTGTCGATCAAGCCCCTCCCGGGCTGGACCGCCACCACCGAGATGCGCACGCTGGACGAGCCGGTCGACGCCTTCGGCGAGCAGGTGACGGAGGTGGTCTCGAAGATCACCTGGACCGGCGGGGTCATCCATCCCGGCGAGTTCCAGGAGTTCGACGTGTCCCTCGGCCGCATGCCTGAGGAGGGGGACACGCTGGCGTTCCCCAGCATCCAGACCTACTCCAGCGGTGAGATCGTCCGCTGGATCGACCCGGTGGTCGAGGGCGAAGAGGAGCCGGAGCACCCGGTCCCGACGCTGCGCCTGGTCGACCCCGAGCCCGGTAGCGAGGACGCGGCCCACGCCAACGCCGACGAGGCCGGGGGCGAGGAAGAAGCCGCCACCGTCCCGGTGGGCGACACCGCCACCCAGGACGACGTCGACTCGGCCAACACGCTGGCCACCGTCGGCCTGGTGGTGGGCGTGCTGGCCCTGGCCCTCGGAGTGTTCGCGCTGGTCCGTAGCCGTCGCAGCCCTGGTGGCACCGTCACTCCCAGCGAGACCGAGGAGAAGACCCCCGTCGGGACATCGACCGACTGACCAGAAAAGCAGGAATAGGGCGACCGGTCGGTGGGTTTACTTCCATCGACCGGTCATCCGAGGTTCGGTCAGCGCACCGCCGTCACTGCGGGTCTCCCCCTCCAGCAGTGGCGGCGGTGGCGCGTCCGGGGCTCAACACCAGGCCGCCGCTCCACACGACCAGCCCGGCCGCGGCCACCGCCAGCCCCAGCGCCAGCGCGGTGAGCCCCCGGTCCAGGTTGTAGGGCAGATCGGTGGGCAGCACCGGCTTCCACAGCACGTCGGCGCGCAGTACGCCCCAGCCGATCACCGCCGCGGCCGAAGCCAGCATGGCGGCCGCGCCCCACGGCGGGCGGGCCCGCAACAGGAGGCCGGCCCCGGCGGCCACGACCGCGAGGGCCGGGACGATCACTCCCAGCGGGCTCACCCCCGAGTCCGCGGGAGCGACCGAGTACTGACCCCAGCCGGCCACCAGCGCGGCGAGCGAGGCCACGAGCGCGGCGCCGCCGGCCGTGACGACCGCGTGGCGCCGTCCCAGCAGCACCACCGCGGCGCCGGCGATCAGGGCCAGCACGAACCAGGGGATCGGGCTCACCTGCTCCGCCAGCACCAGCGTGCCCACGATCTGCGTGGCCGTGCCGTCGACGGTGATGTCGACCGTCCAGTCCTGGATGACGGAGCCCCGCGCCACCCCGGTCGGCAGGTCCTCGCCCATCCAGTGGATGCGGTGGTCGTGCCAGGCGTAGGTCCCGCCGCTCGCCACCTTCTCCCACTCGGGGTCCGCCTCGTTGTCGGCCTGGGGCGGGAGGTCGACCGCGCCGCGCCGATCCTGGTTCAGGTAGGTGGCCTCCGAGCGGCGGTTGCGCTCGACTGTGCCGTCCTCCCGGAAGGCCAGGTAGGGCTCGCCGCCGTAGCCCTCGACGATGACCTCATGCCCGTCGCCGACCGACAGCTCGAGGAACGAGTCGCCCCCGACGACCTCGGCCCGCACCACCGCGGTCTCGGGCTCGATGCCGGTCACGGTGGAGCGGAAGTCGCTGGGCGCGGGCGGATCAGCCGCCGCCGGGGTGGCGTGCAGGACCAGCCCGGCCACCCCGACCAGGGCCGCAAGGCTCAGCCCGGCACGCCGGGCGATCACGGCGTGCCGCTGCCGGGCGGTCCCGCGGCGGGCTCGGATTCGGGCTCGTCGCCGCCGTCGCCCTCTGCGCCGTCGCCGGGAGAGGCGGGCGGCTTCGAGCGGAACGCCACTGCGGCCAGGGCCCCGCCGATGACCACCACTGCGGCCAGCACGATGAGCCAGACGGGGAGGCCGTCCTCCTCGCCCCCGCCCTCGTCGGCCGTCTGCTCGCTGCCGCCGGTGCCGTCGTCCTCGGGGGCGAACTCGCCCTCGGTGCCCACGGTGACCTGGTTGTCGCCCCCGGCAGAGGTGGTGGGCGAGAGCTCGACCTCCTGGTCGACCTCCAGGGTGCTGTCGGGGTTGGTGGAGGTGAAGCTCACCGTCCACAGCCCCGCGCTGGGGAACTCGATCGGGCCCGAGTAGTGGCCGTCCTCGTCGTCCCGGGTCAGGTCCACCGGGGCGAGGGACTCGCCGCTCACCGACACCGCCTCGGCCGTGACCGAGGCGTCGTTGGCCGGATCGCCGCTCTCGGTCACGCGCACGATGAAGTGGAGCGACTGGCCGGCGGGGTGGACGGCCTCGAGCTCGATCTCGCCCGAGTCTTCCTGGGCACCCGCGGGGCCCACAGGCCCGGCGGCCAGGAGGGCTGCCGCGGCCACCAGGGCGGCGAGCGTCAGCCGGAAGCGGTTGGTCATGCGCCTCATGCTTCCGCGGCGGACGAAGTGCGAGCAAACCTCACCGCGGGGCGCGCACGACGACCACGGAGAGGTCGTCGAACGGCCCTGCGGCCAGTCCCGCCAGGTCGGTGCGGACGACCGATTCGTCCGGCTCGGCCAGCTTGGTGCACACCGCTATGTCCCGCGGCTCGCACGCGGCGTCGAGCAGCGCCCGGCCCAGCACCTCGGCCGGTTGCCGCTTCGACACGAGCACCGCGACCTTCGGTTCGGCGAGCACCGCCGCCACCGCCTCGTCCAGCGGTTGCCCGTGGAGCGAGACCACGGTGGCGTCGTCCCAACGCTCGCCCAGGCGGGCGAAGGCGAGCGCCACCGAGGAGGGCGCCGGGTGGACGGCCACGCCGTCGGCGCCGAGCCGGTCCACCGCGAAGCCCACCATCCCGTGGAAGCCGGGGTCGCCCGCGGCCAGGATGCAGGCGTTCCGTCCGCCAGCGCGGGCGGCGCTCGCCTGGTCCAGCACCGCGGCCAGGTCTCCCCACGACTCGACCCGCTCGCCCTTGATGTCATCGGCGAGCATGGCGAACTGCCGGGCGTGGCCCAGCAGCACGTCGGCCTCGCGGAGCGCGGTCTCCGCGGCGCGCCCGAACCACTGGCCGCCTAGCAGCCCGACGATGGCGATCGGCCTCGGGCTCACGGGCTCCAGTCGGGATCGCGCCCGAAGGCGATCAGCAGCCGGGCCTGGGGGTCGTCGGTCGTCAGCGGATCGGACGGGCGCTCACCGATGGCCCCTGCGGCCCGGAACAGCTCCTCCCGCTCCGCGAACCAGGGCGTGAGCACCGCCACCAGGTCGGGGTCGATGGTGCGGTCGGCGCCGATGGCCGCCGCCAGGTCCCAGCCGTGGATGACGTGGTCGGCCGCCAGCTGGTAGGCGTACTCCTCCGCGGGCGTGTCGCCGAACGACAGGTGGACGGTACGGCCGGCCACCACACCCGAGGCCGCGGCCATGGTGGCCGTCTCGCAGGCCGAGCGGGCGGCGGCCACCGGGTCGTCGCCCAGCAGGTCACCCTCGAAGCGGTCGCCCACCTCGTCCAGGGTGGCGCCCTCCATGAGCGGCACCGTCCATAGGTCCTCGTAGACGATGTGGTTGACCAGGGCGCGCACGTCCCAATCGGGGCACGGCGTGGGTCCCGCCCATGAGGTGCCGTCGCACGCGTCGAGCAGGGCCGCGAACCCCTCGACGCTACGCCGGTGCAGTTCCGTCACATGCATCGCAATCCTCCTCCGCCTCTAGTCTCGCGTCGGGATGTCCGGGTCGCATGAGCACGGTCACCGTCACGTGCGGGCCGGGGCGCGCCACAAGGGACGGCTGGGAGCGGCGCTGGTCGTGCTGGGCGTCGTCACGGTGGTCCAGGTGGTCGCCGGGTTGGTCAGCAACTCGCTCGCGCTGCTCTCCGACGCCGGCCACATGCTCACGGACGTGGGCGGCCTGGGCATGGCACTGGCCGCCATCCACGTGGCCGACCGGTCCCGCCGTGACCGCCAGCGCACCTTCGGCCTCTACCGCCTGGAGATCCTGGCCGCCCTGGCCAACGCCGTGCTGCTGTTCGCGGTGGCCATCTACGTGATGATCGAGGCGCTGCGCCGGTGGGGCGACGCGCCCGAGGTCCTGGCCGGGCCGATGCTGGCGGCGGCGGTCGTCGGCCTGGTCGCCAACATCGTGGCCTTCCTGCTGCTCCGGGAGGGGGCGAGCGAGAGCCTCAACGTCGAGGGTGCCTATCTGGAGGTGCTGTCGGACCTGCTGGGCTCGGTGGCGGTGATCATCGCCGCGATCGTGATCGCCGCGACCGGCTGGACCTGGGTCGACCCGGTGGTGGGCGTGGCCATCGGGGTGTTCATCCTGCCCCGCACCTGGCGGCTGGGGGCCCAGGCGCTGCGCATCCTGGTCCAGGCGGCCCCGCCCGGCCTCGACCTGGCCGCGCTGGAGGCTGAGCTGCGGACCGTGATGGGCGTGGTCGACGTCCACGACCTGCACGTGTGGACCCTCACGTCCGACATGGACGTGGCCTCGGTCCACCTCATGGTGACCGAAGGCACCGACAGCCACGCGGTACTGGACCGCGCCCGGGTCATCATGCGGGACAACCACGGGATCGGCCACGCCACCCTCCAGGTCGAGCCCGACACGCACGAGGGCTGCGACGAGGTGGCCTGGTAATTCCTCCCTGCCCCTGATCCCCTGACCAGGGCCTACGTTCGCGGTGTCCACTGTCACGTTGCCTGGGACTGCTTGGGGCGTCTACACATGGTTACCGTGGGTAAGCCCGCGTGGGGAGGAACAACCCGATGACCGACACACTGACCGCCGAAGCGGTGGCGCGCCGGGTCGAGAGGCTGAACACGGCGTCGCTGGCGCGCATCATCGATCCCGACAAGGACATGCCGGGTGGGCTGGGCGAGGGCGCGGTGCTGGCACCCGACCTGCTGCTGCCCACCGCCGGGCTGGAGGAGGGCGTCCTCGACGACGCCGCGTACGCCCGCTTCAGCCGGCTGGCCCTGGGGGCCATCACCACGTCCGGGCTGCAGTTCGAGGCCATCCTCATGGCCGGGTTCGGGCTCCATATCGTCCGGGCCGACGACTACACCGATCCCCGCATCACCTACCTGCTCCACGAGCTGGGCGAGGAGACCCGCCACTCGCGGCTGTTCATCCGCCTGCTCGAGCAGCTGGGCCCGCTCGCCCGCAACCCCATGGACAACTGGGTGGTGGAGAACGTGGGCAAGCGGGTGGTGCTGCAGGTGATCCAGCGGCCGCCGGTGATGTTCACCATGGTGCTGGCCGGCGAGGAGATCCCCGACCTGCTGCAGAAGCTGGCGGTGGACCATCCCGGCACCGACCCGTTCGTGCGGGAGGTCAACCGCTACCACCGCCAGGAGGAGGCCCGCCACCTGGCCTTCGCCCGCATGGTGCTGCCCGAGCTGTGGCAGCGGGCCAGCCGGGCCGACCGGTTCATGGTGCACAACGTGGCCCCGGTGCTGATCCGCGAGATGTACGAGAACATGATCCACGCCGGCGTGTTCGAGGCCGTGGGCCTGCCGGGCGTGCCCACCTGGCGGGCGGCCCGCAACCATCCCGGCCGGGTCAAGGTCCGGGTCGAGGCCACCCGCCCGGTGCTCGCCACCCTCATCGAGGCGGGAGCGATCGAACGCGGCAAGGTGCCTCGTGCCTGGAAGGGGCTGTGCGGTGTCGACTCCGGCGGCGAGCCGGTAGAGGTGGCCGCCACCAGCTGATCCTGCGCCGCGCGGGGCGCCGGGGCGATGGTTCGGGCGATCGTTCAGGCGATGGCCCGGAGGACGATCTCGGTGTCCTCGGTGGGAGCGACACCGAGATCGGCCAGCTGGGCCAGGCAGGTGTCCATAGCGCGGCGGGCCGCGGCGCGGTCGCCCCGAGCGAGGTACGACGCCACGATCAGCCGGTGCGCGGGCTCGGACCACGGCTCGGTCTCGACCGCCCGGGCGCCGAGGCGTAGCGCTTCCTCGGGGTTGCCGGCCGCCAGGGTCAGCTCGCCCGCCCGGACTGCAGCGGCCACGAACCGGGCCGACAGGCGGTCCCGGTGGGGGAGCGCCCACTCCTCATAGCCGGCGTCGGACAGGTAGGGCCCCCGGTAGAGGCTCAGCGCCCGCCGGTAGAGGTCAAGCGCGGCCGAGGGCTCGCCGGTGCGCTCGGCCTCGGCGGCCCGGTCGAGCAGGTCCTCGATCTGCCAGGCGTCGACCTGCAACCAGCCGTGGGTGGTCAGCCGCAGCGTGGCGCCCTCGCCGCGCACGAAGAACGACGGGGCGCCCTCCCGCCGCTCCGGCTCCAGCACCGCCAACAGGTACGACAGCGTGACCCGCAGGTTGCGCAACGCCGCCGCGGTGTCGAGGTCCGGCCACAGGGCGCCCGCCAGCTCCTCCCGGGTGCCGCCGCCGCGGGCCAACAGCACGAGCAGCAGCGCCCGCACGCGCTCCCGGCGCCAGTGCGGGTGGTCGACCACGCGGCCCGCCCGGCGCAGCGTGGTGGGGCCGAGGACCGACAGCTCCAGGGGCGCGGCCGGCTCGGGCG
>JBKPRV010000602.1:0-18831 GCA_046734715.1 Actinomycetota bacterium
CTCGAGGAGTTCGCCCCCGGGGTCCAGGTCGTCGCCTATGCCTGCGACGTCAGCGACGAGGGCCAGGTCGAGGCGGCCATGGCCGCCACCCTCGCCGACCTGGGCCGGGTCGACTCGCTCTTCGCCAACGCCGGAGTGGGGGGCACCACCCCGTTCCTGGAGATGAGCCTCGACGAGTGGCGCCGGGTCATGGCCGTCAACCTCGACGGCGCCTTCCTCAGCCTGCGGGCCGCCGCCCGCCACCTCGTGGAGCGGGGAGCGGGTGGGGCGCTGGTGGCCGTGTCGTCGGTGTCGGCCATCCACGGTGCGCCCCGCATGGAGCACTACGCGGCGTCCAAGACCGCCCTGCTGGGACTGGTCCGGGGCCTGGCGGTGGAGCTGGCCCGCCACCGGGTGCGCTGCAACGCCGTCCTCCCGGGCTGGATGGACACCGAGATGATCGAACCGGGCAAGGAGAACCCGCGCTGGGTCGAGGCGACCGTCAAGCGCACCCCGCTGCGCCGCTGGGGCCAGCCGTCGGACCTGCGGGACATCGCCGCCTACCTGGCCGATCCGGCGCTCGTGTTCCACACGGGCGACTCGATCGTGATCGACGGCGGGTATTCCATCTTCTGACTCAGGCCACCATCTCATGCGGCTGGGACAGCCGGGCGGACTGCTGGGGGCGGTGGGTGCCCTGGTGCCCGCAGGCGCAGACCCAGCGGACGGTGAGGTCGCGACCCTGGCCCTCGATGCCCAGGATCTGACCGTGGCCGACGAGGACGTCGCGGCCGTGGCGGGGGCAGTGGATGCTCATCATGACCGGGCTCCTTCGACGCTGACCTTGCGGTTGGAACGGACGCGTAGGGTGAAGCGCTGGCCGGAGCGGAGCAGGTCGTCGCGCCGCATGCTCGCCAGCCGGATGGTGGTCTCGGGATGCATGTGAGCAAGGTACGCCCGATGTGGACCCCTGATAAGGTCCAGTCGGAGGATCAGTATGGGTACCACTTCGCCCGATCTGTTCATCGAGCTGGACCGCTCCCGGCCTCGCGGCCTGCGGTCCCAGGTGGAGGAGGGCCTGCGGGCCGCCATCCGTGAGGGGCGGCTGTCACCCGGCACCCGCCTGCCCTCCAGCCGGGCCCTGGCCGTGGACCTGGGCGTCACCCGGGGCCTGGTGGTCGAGGCCTACGAGCAGCTGGCGGCGGAGGGCTACGTGACCACCGTCCAGGGCTCGGGCACCCGTGTCAACGACGTGGCCGCACCCGCACCCGGCAACGGCTCGGGATCGGCCGTGCCCGCCGCCCTGCCGCTCACCCACGACTTCCGCACCGGCGTGCCCGACCTCGGGCTGTTCCCCCGGGGCGCGTGGGTCCGGGCCACCCGCGAGGCGATGGCGACCATGCCCGACGCCGAGCTCGGCTACCTCCCACCCGCCGGGCTGCCCCGGCTGCGGGCGGCGGTGACCGGCTACCTCCGCCGCGTGCGGGGCGTCGCCTGCGAGCCGGACCAGGTGGTGGTGTGCAACGGCTTCGGCCACGGGTTCAGCCTGGTGCTGCGGGCGCTGATCGACCGGGGCGTCCGGGACGTGGCGGTGGAGGTCCCGGGGTACGACGACCCCCGCGACCAGATCGCCTGGGCCGGCGCCCGCGCCGTGCCGATCCCGGTGGACGGCGAGGGCCTGCGCACGGCCGACCTGGCGGCATCGCCCGCCCGGGCCGTGGTGCTGACCCCGGCGCACCAGTCGCCCACCGGCGTGGTGCTGTCGGCCCCGCGCCGCGGCGAGCTGGCCGACTGGGCCCGGGCGGTGGGCGGCTGGGTGGTGGAGGACGACTACGACGCCGAGTACCGCTACGACCGCCACCCGGTGGGGGCGCTCCAGGGAGTGCTGCCCGACCGGGTGATCTACCACGGCACCCTGTCCAAGAGCTTGGCCCCGGGTCTGCGCCTGGGCTGGCTGGTGGTGCCTCCCGACCTGCTGGACGACGTCCTCGCCGCCCGCTTCGCCACCGACCACATGACCGCCTCGCTGATCCAGGGCACCTTCGCGGTCTTCCTGGAGCGGGGCGACCTCGACCGCCACCTGCGCCGCG
The DNA here is from genome assembly GCA_046734715.1 of Actinomycetota bacterium. Lineage (GTDB taxonomy): Bacteria > Actinomycetota > Acidimicrobiia > Acidimicrobiales > VFJN01 > ZC4RG19. Next base: position 2,070 of record JBKPRV010000602.1, read on the forward strand.
CGCGCCGGGTCTACCGCGAGCGGCGCGATGTCCTGGTGGCGGCGCTGGACCGGGAGCTGCCGGAGGTGCGGGTCGAGGGCGTGTCCGCGGGCCTCAACGCCTTCGTCACCCTGCCGCCCGGCTGGGACAGCATCGAAGTGGCGTCGGCCGCCCGGCGCCGGGGCGTCGGCGTCTACCCCCTCGCCGACGAGCTCGCCGATCCCGAGCTGCGGCGCCGCTCGCTGGTGCTCGGCTACGGCATGTTCCGCCCCGATCGCATCGACGAGGGCATCCGCCTCCTCGCCGCCGCGATCGGCGAGCTCACGCCCGTCTAGCGTGACGCGATGCAGATCGATCCGCGCTACGACGGCCCGGCCATCGTCACGGTCGAGGGAGACGGGAACTGCGCGGCGGCCTTCGTGCGCCAGCGGCAGCGGCTGGCGGCCACGCTGGAGTCGCTGAGCGACGACGAGTGGGCCGCGCCGAGCCGGTGCGAGGACTGGACCGTGCAGGACGTCGCCACCCATCTCGTGACCGTGAACGGGTTCTGGCGCTACTCGATCGCGTCCGGGCTGGCGGGGAAGCCGACCCGGCTGCTGGTCGACTTCGACCCCAAGGCCACGCCCGCCGCCCTGGTGGAGTCGGCAGGGACGCTGGCGCCGGCGGAGACCCTGGCCCAGCTGGTCGAGAGCAGCGAGGCGCTGTGCGAGCTCGTCGCCGGCCTGGACGACGCCGGATGGGCGACCGTGGCCGAGGCCCCGGCCGGGCTGATCCCCGTCCGCCTGCTGGCTCTGCACGCCTTGTGGGACTGCTGGGTGCACGAGCGCGACATCGTGCTGCCGCTGGAGCGTCCTCCGGTCGAGGAGCCGGACGAGGTCCTGGCCAGCCTGCGGTGCGTGGCCGGGCTGGGGCCGGCGTTCGTGCTGGCGCTGGGGCGGGCCACGCCGGCCACGCTGGTGCTGGAGACGACCGAGCCCGAGGGGCGGGTGGTGGTGGAGGTGGGCGAGCGCGTCGCCATCCACGACCGGCCGGTCGAGGACGCCACCGTGACGGTGCGGGGCCGCGCCGTCGATATGGTCGAAGGACTGAGCGCCCGGACGCCGCTCGCGGCCGACGTTCCGGACGAGCACCGCTGGCTCGTGAGCTCCCTGGCCGAGGTGTTCGAGTCGACCTGACGGCCCACCCTGACCAGCGCTGCGTGGCGCAGCGGACACGAAACGTGCTGAACTAGGGCCGGAGCCGACGAGTCACGGGCAGTAGGTACTTGAAGAGCACTCGGGGGTGTGCAAGATTGCCCGAGGTTCTAGGCCATGCCGGGGAAGGCCGAGGGGAGAACAGCGTGGAGCGTCTTGACGCTCAGGCAGACGTCGCGTTCGGCATTCAGTTGCCGATCCAGGCGCAGTCGACCGTGTTCGCCGAGGCGTGGGAGGCCGGAGCCGGTGTCGAGGAGCTCGGGTCGGTGGCCAGGGTGGCCGAGCACGCGGGCTTCGCCTACGTCGCGGTGTGCGACCACGTGGCCATCCCGAAGTCCCGGGCACCGGCCATGTCGACCACTTGGTACGACTGCGTCGCCACGCTGGCGTACCTGGCCGGGCTCACCCACCGGGTGCGGCTGCTGAGCCACATCTACGTGCTGCCCTATCGCCACCCGCTGGCGGCGGCCAAGCAGTGGATGACGCTCGACGCGCTCTCCGGCGGCCGGGCCATCCTCGGCGTGGGCACCGGCCACCTGGAGGCCGAGTTCGCGGCGCTGGGCGTCGACTACCACCGCCGGGGAGCGCTGCTGGACGAGGCGATCGACGCGGTGCGGGCCGCGTTCGCGAAAGACTTCTCGGCACACGCGGGGGCGGCCTGGTCCTACCACGAGATGGGCCAGCAGCCCCGGCCGGTGCAGCCCCAGGTGCCGATCTGGGTGGGCGGCTCGTCATCCGCCGCCCTGCGCCGGGCCGCCGAGCGCGGGGATGGCTGGCTGCCCCAGGGCCCGCCCGAGGGCGGCATGTCGGCCGGCATCGCCCGGCTGCGGGAGATGCGGGACCGGGCCGGGCGGGCCGGCCGGCCCTTCACCGTGGGCGCGCTGTCCGGCCCGCTGTACGTCGGCGACCCGCGCTGGGACGTCGGCCGGGCGGTGCACGGCTCGCCCGAGCAGATCGCCGCCTTCCTGCGGGTGCTGGCCGGCTTCGGCGTGGACCAGATCCAGGTCGCGTTCCGCAGCCGCGACGTCCACGAGCTGTACGACCAGCTGCGGGTGTTCGGCGCCGAGGTGGCGCCGCTGGTCACGCGCTGATCAGATCAGGCTGAGCCCGCCGTCCACCGCCAGCACCTGACCGGTGATATAGCTGGCCTCGTCCGACAGCAGGAAGCAGGTGGCCGTCGCTACCTCCCACGCCGTGCCCTGGCGCCCCAGCGGGACCGGGGTCCGCTCGCGCGACGGCCGGCCCCGGCTGGCCAGCCGGCCCAGCGGGGTGTCGATGAGGCCGGGGGCGATCACGTTGGCCCGCACGCCCCGCCGGGCGCCCTCGACGGCCACGTGACGGGACAGGCCCAGCAGCCCGGCCTTGGACGAGTCGTACGCCGGCAGGCGGCTGCCGGGCTGCAGCCCGGCCACCGAGCTGATGAACACGAACGCGCCGCCCTCGGCCATCGCCGGCAGCGCCGCCTTGGCCACCAGGAAGTGGCTGCGCAGGTTGACCGAGAAGGTGACGTCCCAATCCTCGGCCGACGTGCCGGCCAGGCCGCCGCCCCGGCCGATGCCCACGTTGAGCACAACCCCGCCGAGTGAGCCGCCGCCGGCCTCGACCGCTGCTGCCACCAGTGCGGCGCAGTCGCCCTCGTCCCGCACGTCGCCGAGGACCACCGTGGCGGTCCCGCCCGCGTCGCGCACCAGCGCCGCGGTCTCCTCGGCCGCCTTGTCGTCGCGGTCGGCGCACACCACGCTCGCGCCCTCGCGGGCGGCGGTGACGGCGATGGCCCGCCCGTTGCCGACGGGCGGATCGTCCTCGTCGCTCGGCTGCGTGCCCGCCCCCACCACCAGGATCGTGCGGCCGGCCAGCCGGTCGGCGGCGGTCACAGCGACTCCGCGGCGACGTCCGGCTCGACCTGCACACCGAGGGAGTTCAGGGCGTAGGCGACCATGTGGTAGTGCCCGACCAGCATGGGCACCTCGATGAGCTGGCGCTCGTCGTAGCGCTCCTCCAGCGCGGCCCAGGTGGCGTCGGACAGCACCGAGTCGCGGTGCAGCTCGTCGGCCACCCGCAGCAGGGTGGCGTCGAACGGGTCCCAGCCGGCCGCGTCGGGCCCCTCCTTCACCCGGGTGATCTCCTCGTCGCTGAGGCCCGCCCGGCGGGCGATGGTCACGTGCTGCGCCCACTCGTAGTCGGCGTGGCAGTTCCAGCCCGTGCGCAGGATCATCAGCTCGCGGTCCCGGGCCGGCAGCTTCCCCACCAGCAGCTTGCCGCCGAAGGGCAGCCAGCGGCGGAACAGGCCCGGGTGGCGGACCAGCGTGGTGAAGATGTTCACCGCCCCCCGGGTCTCGCCGCCCACTTCGCCCACCAGCTCGCGGGCCTGGTCGTCCATGTCCTCGGGGGCCAGCGGCGGGATGCGGGGTGTCGTGGGCATGGCCCGCGAAACTAGTGCCTTCGGTCACATCCGGAGGGAAGGACCTCGATGATCCGCCTGACCGCCATGCTCCGCCGGAACCCGGCGCTCGACGCCGCCCAGTTCCAGGCCCACTGGCGCGACATCCACGCCGCCAAGATCCTCTCGGTGCCCGGCATCGGCGACCATGTGGTCCGCTACGAGCAGCATCCCCGACTGCCGGACACGCCCGGCCGCTGGACCGGGAGCGAGGGCTTCGACGGCGTCACCGTGCAGTGGTTCCGCGACCTCGACGCCTTCAACGCCATGATCTCGGACCCCGAGTACCGGCGCATCGTGGGCCCCGACGAGCGCGAGCTGCTGGACCGGGCCGGCAGCGTCTCCCTCCTCACCGACGAACCACGGGTCGTCCTCGACCGCTACGGTCCCCGGACGTGATCGAGCTCGCCGTCGCCGCCGTGGAGGCCGCGCTCGCCGCCGGGGCGCGCTACGCCGACGCCCGGGTCATGGTGAGTCGCCAGGAGGCCATGGCGGCCCGCAACCGGGTGGTCGAGGACCTGACGCAGTCCGACGTGGCCGGGGTGGGGGTGCGGGCCCTGATCGGCTCGTCGTGGGGGTTCCAGGCCACGCCCACGCTCACCGAGGCCGAGGCCCGGCGGGCGGGGGAGGGAGCCGCGGCGGTGGCCAAGGCTTCGGGCCGGGTCCCGGGGCCTCCGATGGAGCTGTCGCCCGCCCCGGTGGTCGCCGACTCGTGGTCCTCGACCTGGGTCGAGCACCCGCTCGACGACGTCAGCCTGGCCGACAAGGCCGAGCTGCTGGTGGCCGCCACCGGCGCGGCCAACGACGCCGGGGTCGACCTGGCCCAGGCCCACTACCAGGTGTGGGACACCGAGAAGTGGTTCGCGTCGAGCGAGGGGAGCCGCATCTCGCAGCGCATCGTCGAGTGCGGAGCGGTGGTGGACGCCACCGCCATCGGCGACGGGGAGACGCAGCGCCGGTCCTACCCCGGGGTGCGGGGCCAGTACGGCACGCAGGGCTGGGAGCTGGTCCGCGGCCTCGACCTGGTGGCCAACGCTGAGCGCATGGCAGAGGAGGCGCAGGCGCTGCTGTCGGCTCCGCAGTGCCCGGCGGGCACCACCACGCTCGTCCTCGACTCCAGCCAGGTGGCGTTGCAGATCCACGAGTCGGTCGGCCACGCCACCGAGCTCGATCGCATCCTGGGCTGGGAGGCGGCGTTCGCCGGCACGTCCTGGCTCGATCCCGCCCGGCTCGGGAGCCTGCGCTTCGGCAGCGACCTGATGCAGATCACCGCCGACGCCACCCTGCCCGGGGCCATGGGCAGCTTCGGCTACGACGACGAGGGCGTCCCCGCCCAGGCGGTCGACATCGTGCGGGACGGGATGTGGGTGGGCGTGCTCTCGGGCCGCGACTCGGCCCCGCAGGTGGGCCTGGCGTCGGGCGGGATGGTGCGGGCCGATGGGCCCGCCCGGCTGCCCATGGTGCGCATGACCAACGTCGGGCTGCGGCCGGGCGAGTCCTCGCTGGAGGAGATGATCGCGGGCACCGAGGACGGCATCTACATGCAGACCAACCGCTCGTGGTCCATCGACGACAAGCGGCTCAACTTCCAGTTCGGCTGCGAGATCGGCTGGGAGATCAAGGACGGCGCCCTGGGTCGCATGGTCAAGAACCCGACCTACACGGGCATCGGGCCCACGTTCTGGGCCTCCCTCGACGCGGTGGGCGGCGAGGCCGAGTGGACGGTCTGGGGCCTGCCCCACTGCGGCAAGGGCCAGCCCCTGCAGGTAGGCCACACCGGCCACCCCGCGGCGCCGTGCCGGTTCCGGGACGTGCGGGTCGGGGTGCGGTGAGTCAGGCCGAGAGGCGCTCGACCAGCTCGGGCAGCTGGCGGATCGAGGTCAGCTCGTGGAAGCCCTGGCGCTCGGCGTCGGCGTCGGGAACGTGCTCCAGCTCCCAGGTGTACTGGTAGGGCAGGTGGGCGGCGTGCCCACCGAGGGCGACCACCGGCAGCACGTCGGAGCGGACCGAGTTGCCGATCATGAGGAAGCGCTCGGGCTCGACCTCGGCCGAGGCCATGACGCGGCGGTAGGTGGCGACGTCCTTCTCGGACACGATCTCGACCCGCGCGAACCGGTCGGCGATGCCCGAGCCCGCCACCTTGGACTCCTGGTGGAACAGGTCGCCCTTGGTCACCACGATGAGGCGCCGGCCCGTGTCCGCCAGCTCCTCGACCACGTCGCTCACCCCGTCGAGCAGCTCGACCGGATGGGCCAGCAGCATCTTGCCCAGGTCGAGGATGGCGCTGATCTCCTTGCTGGTGATGCGGCCCTCGGTCAGCTCGATGGCCGACTCGATGAGGGACAGCGTGAACGCCTTGGCGCCGTAGCCGTACAACACCAGGTTGTCGCGCTCGGTGGCGACCACGCGCTCGTCCACCAGCCCGCGGTCGTCCACGTAGGGCTCGACCAGGGCGCAGAAGCGATGGTGGGCGTCCACGAAGTGGCTCTCGCTGTGCCACAGGGTGTCGTCGCCGTCGAAGGCGACCACTTCGATGCCGGCAGCACCGTTGTTGGACACGGGCGACCTCGCTCGGATGGGGGGAGCGCAGGTTAGCGGCTGCGGCGCACTTTGCCGCCTCGGTTGGCTACGGTCCCGACGATGGTCGACCCCGTCGAGATCTGCGACCGCACGCTGGCTCTGGTGGGTGACGGGGAGGCGCTCGTCACCGCCACGGTGGGCACGTCCTCGCTCACCCGCTTCGCCAACAGCCGCATCCACCAGAACGTCACCGAGGACGTGGCGGTGGTGGGGCTGACGCTGGCCCAGCAGGGCCGGCTGGCCCGGGTGACGACCAGCCGGACCGACCCCGACGGCCTGACCGCACTGGTCGAGCGGGCCCGGGATGCGGTCCGGCTGCGGCCGGCCGACCCCGACTTCCCCGGCCTGGCCCCGCCCGCGCCCGTGAGCCCGGTGGACCACTGGGACGACGCCACCGCGGGCGCCACGCCCGACCAGCGGGCCGAGGTGGTGGCCGGCTTCGTGGCCGCGGCGGGCGACTTCGAGGCCGCGGGCTACTGCATGACCCGGGCGACGGAGCAGGCGCTGGCCTCGACCACCGGCCAGCGGGCGGCGGGGCGCTCGACCCGGGCCCAGGTGGACGGCATCCACCGGGCGGTGGTGGGCGGCGACCACCCGGCCGACGGCTATGCCCAGGCCACGTCCGTCCGCCTGGCCGACCTGGACGGCCCCGCGGTCGGGGCGCGGGCCGCGGCCAAGGCCGGGGCGGGGCTCGACCCCGTCTCGCTGGAGCCGGGGGCCTACGAGGTCGTGCTCGAGCCCAAGGCCGTGGCCGCCGCCCTGCTGTACCCCGCGTACCTGGGCTTCTGCGGCAAGGCCCATGCCGAGGGCCTCTCCTTCGTGCGGCTGGGCGAGCTGCAGTGGGGCGAGGCGGTCGACATCTGGGACGACGCCCTCGACGGCCGGGCACTCGGGCGCGGCTACGACGCCGAGGGTACGCCCAAAGCCCGCCTGGACATCGTGAGGGCGGGCGTGTCCGCGGGCCTGACCCACGACCGCCGCTCGGCGCACCTCGCCGGGGTCGAGTCCACCGGCCACTCCAACGGGTTCGACGCCCAGGGCGGCACGCCCTCCAACCTGTTTTTCGGGGGCGGCGACCTGGCGCCCGAATCCCTGGTCGGGGCGGTAGCGCGGGGGCTCCTGGTGACCGACCTCTGGTACAACCGCATCCTCGACCCCAAGACCCAGGTGGTGACCGGGCTGACCCGCAACGGGCTGTACCTGATCGAGGACGGCCGCATCAGCGCCCCGGTCCAGAACCTGCGCTACACCCAGTCGATCGTGGCCGGCTTCGGCCCGGGCAAGGTGCTCGGCCTCGGGGACGACGCCCAGCTGGTGGGGGGCGAGGGCGGCGACGTCATGCACGTCCCCAGCGTCCGCCTGGCGGCGTGGTCCTTCACCGGCAACGCCCAGGGCTGATTGCGGCGCCCTTCAGCCTTCGTCGCGCCGGCGGGAACAGAAGGTCAGCTGGGTCGAGGCTTCCTCGTCGGGCGACTCGAAGCGCACCACGTCGGTGTCGAAGCCGATGTCGTCGAGCAGTTCCACGAGGTCGGCACCGAAGTCGTTGTAGACCAGATGTCCGTCGTGGTAGGCGGGTTTCGCCAGGAAGACGTCTTCGTCACCTGAGACATCGACGCGGGCGATCGTCTTCGGCCGCATCGGGTGTCGGACCGGGATGGTGAACACGTGCCGGCCGCCCGGGCGCAGGACGCGGTGGATCTCGGCGAACGCGGCACGCGGACGCCGGACGTGCTCCATCACGTCATGGGTGATCACGAGGTCGAACTCACCGGCCGGGAACGTCAGGGCCATCAGGTCCTCGCAGCGCACGCCCTTGACATGACCACCCGGCTCGACATCGGGGAAGTACGACGTGCGGACATGGACCGGCAGCTTGCGCAGGTACCGCTGCAGCACGCCCTTGTCCCCGGGCTCGTAGATGCGCAACGCTCGGAAGGCGGGCTCCTTGACCAGCTCCGCGAGAGAGCGCGCACCGTCGCGGCTGTAGCAGCGCACCAACGCGCGGGCCTGACCTTGATAGCGGAGGATCGCACCGCAGTGGGGACAGACAAAACCCCCGAGGATGTGCTTGGTTCCACGCTCGAAGGTCCCGGTGCGCCCGCAGACCCAGCACGACGTCTTGACCGAACGGGTTTGGGGCTCGGAGGAGTGCCGGCCGTCGGGGAGCAGCCTTCTCACCAACCGAAGCTTGGACATCGTCGCTCACCTCAGCGCAGCCGGATGTCGTGACCCTGCTCGCGCAGGCCGGAACGAATGAAGTAGTGATCGGCTTCGCCCCGGGGACACCGTAGCGTCGTGAGCCCAACGCCCGGGGCTGAGCGGTTGCTCGACTCCACCGGCGGGTCGGTCCGCCGGTAGTGTCCGCGGCTTATGGCGAGGGGAGCGCGGCGATTCCGCTGGGGCCTGGCGGCGATCGCCGCGGGCGCGGCGGTGGTCCGCCTCGGCGTCTACTTCCGGTACTACCGGGGGACGCAGTTCGGGTTCAACGACGCGCCCTACTACAGCCAGACGGCCATAGCGCTGGCGGACGGGCGGTGGTTCGTCGACTCCACCGGCCGGCCGGCGGCCGAGCACGGGCCCGTCACCACGCTGCTGCTCGCCCCGGTCAGCTGGATCGACACGCCGGAGGACTGGCAGCGCCTGGCCACGGTGCTCACCGGGGTCGCGGCGGTGGTCGTCATCGGCCTGGTGGGGCGGCGGCTCGGCGGCGATCGGGTCGGCCTGGTGGCGGCCGTCCTGGCCGCCCTGTACCCGGGGCTGTGGCTCAACGACGGCCTGGTGATGTCGGAGAGCCCGGGCGCCCTCGGCGTAGCGCTGTGGATGCTGGCGGCACTGGTCTGGCAGGCCCGCCCCACGCCGGTGTGGGCCGCGGTCATGGGGGTGGCCGCCGGGGTGGCGGCGCTGACGCGGCCCGAGCTGGGCGTGCTGATGGTCGCGGGGGTGGTGGCCGCCTGGTGGTTGGGCGGGGAGCGCCGATGGCTCATGGCCGCCCTGGCCGCGGCGGCCGGCCTGCTGGTGCTGGCGCCGTGGGTGGCGTTCAACCTCGAGCGCTTCGAGCGGCCGGTGATCCTGACCACCAACGACGGCACCACCATTCGCGGGGCCAACTGCGATCGCACCTACGAGGGGAGGGCGCTCGGGAGCTGGGCGGTCGAGTGCCTGGTCATCGATCCCGACGTCGCGGGGATGGAGGGGTCGTTGCGCGGCGCCCGCTGGCGCTCGGACGGGATCGAGTACGCCCGCGACCACGCCGGTCGCATCCCCGTGGTGGTGCTGGCCCGGCTGGGCCGGTCGCTCGACCTGTACGGCCTCGGCTACCAGGTGGACGAGGACAGGCGGGACGGGCGCCCCCGCCTGGGGTCGTGGGCGGCCATCGTGTCGTTCTGGGTGCTGGCCGCCCTGGCGGTCGCCGGCCAGCGGCGGGCGACGCGGTTCGGGCGCTTCGTGCTGTGGGCTCCGGTGGTGGCCGTCCTGCTGACCGCGGTCGTGTTCTACGGGGGGCACCGCGTCCGCACCGCCATGGAGCCGTCGGTGGTGCTGGGCGCCGCCCTGGCCGTGGTCGCGCTGGTCGAACGGCGGATCGGTCCGGCTGCCGGGCCCGCGGCCGAGACCGAGAGCGAGCCGCCGTCGAGCCCGGAGCCCGAGGTGACCTCGACCTCGGCGCTCACCGCGACCTAGCGGTGGCTGTCACACCCCGCCGATAGGGTCCTCGTGATGAGCAATGTGGCTGTCGACCTCGTGGCCGGCGCGGACGGGCGGCACCGCTGCGCGTGGGGCGCCAGCGATCCCCTGTACCTGCCCTACCACGACGACGAGTGGGGCCGGCCGCTGCGCGACGAGCGCGCCCTGTTCGAGCTGCTGACCCTGGAGGCGTTCCAGTCCGGGCTGTCGTGGCTCACCATCCTGCGCAAGCGCCCGGGCTTCCGGGCTGCGTTCGACGGCTTCGACGTGGACCAGGTGGCGGCCTACGGCGACGACGACCGGGCCCGGCTGCTGGCCGACACGGCCATCGTCCGCAACGTGGCCAAGGTCGACGCCACCATCGCCAACGCCCGGGCCACCGTGGCCCTCCACGACCAGGGCCGCACCCTGGTCGACCTGGTGTTCTCCCACACCCCGCCGCCCGAGGAGCGCCCCACGGGTCGCTACCACGCCCTGTCCGAGCTCCCGGCCGCCACACCGTCGTCGGCGGCCCTGGCCAAGGAGCTGAAGCGCTCCGGCTTCCGCTTCGTCGGCCCCACGGTGGCCTACGCCTTCATGCAGGCCGCGGGCGTGGTCGACGACCACCTCGAGGGCTGCTGGGTGAAGGCCTAGGGCCGAGGGCTACCAGAGCTGGTCGGTGTAGCGGTCGGTGCCGGGCACGGTCGGGATGAAGGGCGAGGCCCAGCGCACCGAGCCCTTCCCGGACGCCGCGACCGCGGCGGCGTAGTCGCCGACCGCGGCCCACCACTGGCCGGGCTCGCGGTCGGCGAACCACAGCTGGAGCTCGCGGTGCTCGACGCCCTCGGTGCCCGGCTGGGTCACGGGGGCGTCGGCCGGCATGGGTACGGACCGGAAGCTGAGCACCAGCGCCACCGGCGAGTCGGCCGGGAGCTCGGGGGGTGGCGGCGGGTCGTCGTCGGCGGCGCGCTCCACGACCACGGCGCCCAGGGCGGCGAACGGGTGGTCCAGGGCCAGCTCCGCCGGGACGCCGTCGGCGTCCCGGGAGATCATGCCGTTGTAGAGGTAGAGCAGCGTGTGGATGTGGTCGCGCTCGGCGAACATGCGCCCGTTGCGGTGCAGCCAGTGGACCTGGCGGGTCGACCAGTCCGTGTTGTCCCGGAAGCGGCCCTTGAGCGTCCAGTACAGCGCCAGGTACGACCCGGCCCGGTCGTCGCCGAACAGCGGGCTGTCCCCACCCAGGCGCATGTCCTTGAGCTCGCGGGTGCACACCCAGCGCCGGCCCGCGAAGTACCACGGGCCGATCATGCAGCCGGCGTAGAAGTGGTCCCGCTCGTACCAGCGGTTGTAGGCGACCTCGTGGCCGCGGTGCGGCTCGACCAGGGTGAACAGGGCGCTACCCAGCCGGACCTCGCCGCCGAGGTCGGCGTCGGCGGCGTCGGCGGTGGCGCTCATTCGCTGATCCCGAAGCGCTCGAGCCCGAAGGCGGTGATGGCGTTGCCCCGCAGCAGCTTGTAGATCTCGCCGTCGTCCAGCCCGGCTTGGGCGCAGATGTCGGTGGCCACCTGCTTCGACTCGGGGAAGGTCGAGTCCGCGTGCGGGTAGTCGGTCTCGAAGCAGATCTGGTCGATGCCCACCACGTCCCGGTTCCTGAGCCCGGTCTCGTCGTCGAAGATGCAGCCGTACACCCGCCCCGGGAGGTAGCTGGTGGGCGGATGCGGCAGCGACGTGCCGAAGCTGTTGTCGCCGCGCTCGGCCCACAGCTTGTCGGCCCGCTCCAGCACGTAGGGCATCCAGCCCACCTGGCCTTCGGAGTAGGCGATCTTGAGCTGCGGGAAGCGCTCCAGCGTGCCCGAGAAGATGTAGTCGAGCAGCGACCCCATGGCGTTCTGGAACGTGAGGGTCGATGACACGATGAAGGGAGCGTCGGGCGAGGTCGCGGGCATGCGCGACGACGATCCGATGTGCATGCAGACCACCGTGTCGGTCTCCTGGCAGGCGGTGAACAGCGGGCCCCAGTGCCCCGAGTGGATCGAGGGCAGCCCCAGCGGGTGCGGGTTCTCGGAGAACGCCACCGCGAAGCAGCCCCGTGCCGCGTTGCGGCGCACCTCGGCCGCGGCCAGCCCGGCGTCCCACAGCGGGATCATGCCCAGCGGGATGAGCCGGCCCCGGCCGTCGCCGGCGCACCACTCGTCGATGATCCAGTCGTTGTAGGCCTGCACGCAGAGCAACGCGAGCTCGGGATCGCCGCCCTCCCGCTTGACGCCCTGCTCGTAGAACGTCTGGCCGCAGAAGCGGGGGAGCGTGTTGGGGAAGCAGATCGAGGCGTCGACGTGGTTGGCGTCCATGTCGGCCAGCCGGTCCTTCTGGATCCAGGACCCGGGCCGGATCTCGTCGAACGTGGTCGGCGTGACGTCGAGGTCGTCGAAGCCGACCGCGGCCGACAGCTTGGGGAACGGGTAGACGAGCTGGTCGTAGATCCACCAGTCGCACCATTCGCCGTCGGCGACGCCCTTCTCGTAGCTGAAGACGCCGCCCTGGAAGCTGAACTTGGCCCGGTCCCGCACCACCCGGGGACCGGTGTCCTGGTAGCGGGCGGGCAGCCGGCTGGACCACAGGTCGGGTGGCTCGACCACGTGGTCGTCGACCGAGATGATGCGAGGCAGGTCGACCATGGGACGACTCTAGAACGTGTTCTAATTCCGTGCCAGCGGCCTGGGCCCGATGAGATGCTCGGAACGTGCGCTTCGACTTCGACGAGATCTTCGGCGACGACTACCTCTACTTCTCCGACGCACAGGTAGGCGACGAGCAGAGCGAGCGCGACACCGAGGACGTCGTGCGCTTCGCCGACTTGAGCCCGGGTGACACCGTCCTCGACGCGCCCTGCGGGCACGGGCGCATCAGCAACCGGCTGGCCGCCCGGGGCCTGCGGGTGGTGGGGGTGGACGCCTCCGAGCGCTTCCTGGACCTGGCCCGGGCCGGGGATGCCCGCGTGGGCTACTACCTCGGCGACCTACGAGCGCTGCCGGTGGACGGACCGTTCGATGCGGCGGTGTCGTGGTTCAGCTCGTTCGGCTATTTCGACGACATGGGGAACCGGGCGGTGCTGGCCGAGTACCGCCGCGTTCTCCGGCCCGGAGGCAGGCTGGTCATCGACATGCACAACCGGGACGAGATCGTGCGGCGGATGACGCCCGCGCCGTTCGGATTCGTCACGCAGGTCGGCGACGACATCCGCGTCGACACCAGCGAGTTCGACTGCGTGGACGGCCGCATGGAGACGGACCGGCTGGTGGTTCGGGACGGGCAGGTCCGGCGCAGCCACTTCTCGGTGCGGATCCCCGTCATCACCGAGCTGCGGGCCTGGCTGGGCGGCGCGGGCTTCTCCGGCGCGGAGTTCTTCGCCCGCAACGGCAAGGCGCCATCGATCCACCGCCCGCGGCTGATCGTGGTGGCCACGGCCTGACGATCTGGAAAGATCCCCGCGATGGAAGGCGACGTGCGCGCCGACGTGACCGCCTGGATCGAGACGCACTGGGACCCGGACCGCTCCCTGCTGGACTGGCGTCGCGAGCTGTACGCGTCGGGCTGGGCGGTGCCGTCGTGGCCGGCGCGCTGGCGCGGGCGGGACCTGCCGCGCGAGGCCGAGGACGTGGTGGCCCGGGCGCTCGCCGAGGCCGGGGCCGTGGGCCTGCCGCTGGGTGCGGGCATGGGGCTGGCGGCGCCGACCATCCTGGCGCACGGCCCCGATCCGCTACGGGAGCGGTTCCTGGCCCCGACGGTCACCGGCGAGGTGACGTGGTGCCAGCTGTTCAGCGAGCCGGGGGCGGGCTCGGACCTCGCCGGCCTCACCACCACTGCCCGGCTCGACGGGGACGAGTGGGTGGTCAGCGGCCAGAAGGTGTGGAACACCAGCGCCCACCACGCCGACCTCGGCCTGCTGGTGGCCCGCACCGACTGGGACGTGCCCAAGCACAACGGGCTCACGTACTTCGTGCTGCCGATGCACCAGCCGGGGGTCGAGGCGCGGCCCCTCCGGCAGATGAACGAGCACCAGTCCTTCAACGAGGTGTTCCTCACCGAGGCCCGGGTGCCGCAGGACCACGTCGTGGGCGGCGTGGGCGAGGGCTGGCGGGTGGCGCTGACCACGCTGGCGTTCGAGCGGCGCTTCGGGGCGATGGCCCGGCCGTCGTTCGCCCCGTCGGAGGGCCGGGCGCTGGAGGAGGCGCGGGTCGAGGCGGCCGCGTTCTTCGAGACCTACAAGTGGTACCCGCAGCGGGCGGGCCGGCCTGACCTGGTCGTCACGCAGGCCCAGGCCACGGGGGCGGCGTCGGACCCGGTGGTCCGCCAGGAGATCGCCCGGCTGCACGCGCTCCAGCGGGCCAGCCGGTGGACGGCCGAGCGGGCCCGGGCCAACCTCGCCCTGGGGCGCACGCCGGGGCCGGAGGGCTCGATCGGCAAGCTGGCGCTCAGCCACGTAGCCCGTCAGGCGGCCCGGGTGCATTCGCTGATCGCGGGGGCGGATGGGCTGCTCACCGGGCCCGACAGCCCGCTGGGCGGCGTGATCGCCGAGGTGCTGGTGTCGGTGCCGGCCCAGTCCATCGCCGGCGGCACCGACGAGATCCAGCGCAACATCCTGGGCGAGAAGGCCCTGGGCCTGCCGCGCGAGCCGGCGCCCGACCACGACGCGCCGTTCCGCGACCTGCCCCGCAACGCCTGACTGCTAGCTTCCGGCCGGTGAGCGACGACGAGGTCGGAGTCGCCCGGGGCGACGACCATGTGGCCACCATCGAAATACGGCGGCCGCCCAACAACTTCTTCGACGCCGCGCTGATCACCCGCCTGGCCGAGGTGACCGAGGGCCTGGCCGAGGACGGCGACACCCGCGCCGTCGTGCTGTGCAGCGAGGGCAAGCACTTCTGCGCCGGCGCCAACTTCTCCCGGGAGGGCGAGGGCGCGGGCGAGACCGTTCGCCTCTACGACGCGGCGGTGCGGCTGTTCCGCCAGCCGCTGCCGATCGTGGCCGCGGTCCAGGGTGCGGCGGTGGGCGGAGGGCTGGGCCTGGCCCTGGCGGCCGACTTCCGGGTGGTGGCCCCCGAGGCCCGGTTCACCGCCAACTTCGTGCTGCTCGGCTTCCACCAGGGGTTCGGGATCTCGGTCACGCTGCCCCGGGTGGCCGGCCCCCAGGCGGCCATGGAGCTGCTGACCACGGGCCGGCGCATCGGCGGCGAGGAAGCCGTGCGCCTCGGCCTGGCCGACCGCCTCGTCCCCCTGGACGAGGTGCGCGCCGGGGCGCAGGCCCTGGCCGCCGAGATCGCGGCCTCGGCCCCGCTGGCCGTCCGGTCGATCCGGGCCACGCTCCGGGGCGACCTGGCCGACCAGGTGGCCGCGGCCGTGGACCACGAGCGGGTCGAGCAGCAGCGCCTCATGCGCACCGCGGACTTCCGCGAGGGCGTGGCCGCGGTGGCCGAGCGTCGGCCCGGCCGCTTCACCGGCCGCTGATGCGTTGATCGCCCTGCGCCACGCCACGGTGCTCCCCGAGCGAACCCACACCGAGTGTGCGGTGGCGTCCTTGGGTGGCCGCCTGGTGCTGGCATGGGCCGGCACCAACGGGTACCTCAACACGCTGTCCTCCCGCGACGGGCGGACGTTCGGGGACAAGGCAACGCTGCCGTTCAGGTGCTGGCGGAGGAAGAGCGACGAGACGGACCCGCGGGCGCCCGCGGTGGCGGGGCTCGGCGTCGGCTTCCACCTGGCGTGGGCCACTGACGACGGGCACCCGGTCCATCACGTGCTCGGCACGGAGGACATCGTCGACCTCGGCGAGCGGACCGGCCACGCGCCGGCGCTCACAGGCTGGGGTGACGAGATCGTCCTCGCCTGGAGGGGCTCCGACCGGCACCTCAACCTGATCCGAGCGCTCGGGGGCCGCTGGGCCTCGCCGTGGCGGCTCGCCGAGACGAGCCGGGGCTCGCCCGCGCTGTGCGTCTCGGGCCGGGACCTCGTGCTCGCCTGGACGGGCCTCGACCGTCGCGTGCACGTGCTCCGCCATCGCGACGGCCGCGAGGACGTCCGGGCGCGGCTCGACATCGAGAGCAAGGACCACCCTCCGGCCGTCTGCGCCTGGGGCGACGGGCTGGTGGTGGCGTGGACGGCCCGCAGGCACCGCATCACCCTCGTGGTGCTCGGGCCGGAAGGGCCGGGGGAGCCGCAACCGCTCGACGCCACCGGCGCGAGCGGCCCGTCGCTGTGCACCCACGGTGAGTCCCTCGTGGTCGCCTGGCGGAACATGCGCAACCGCGTGTGCGTGGGCCTGGCCGTCTAGCTGGGCAACATGGACGGATGCACCTCCGTCTGGCCACCGCGGCCGATGCCGCCGCCGTCCGCGCCATCTACGGGCCCGTGATCGAGACCAGCGCCATCTCCTTCGAGCTGGTCGTGCCGTCGGAGGACGAGATGGCGTCCCGCATCAGCGAGCGCCAGCCCGAGCACCCCTGGCTCGTGGCCGAGGGCGAGGCCGGACTGCATGGTCGGGCCGGTCAGGGGGCCGGCCATGGCGTGGTCGGCTACGCGTACGCGGGCCGGTTCTCGGGCCGGGCCGCCTACGACTGGTCGGTCGAGACCAGCGCCTACATCGCCGAGGCCGCCCGGGGTCGAGGCGTGGGGCGGGCGCTGTACGCCGCCCTCCTGGCCCTGCTCACGGCGCAGGGGTACCGCCAGGCCCTGGCCGGGATCGCCCTACCCAACGAGGCCAGCGTCCGCCTCCACGAGGGTGCCGGCTTCACCCTGGTCGGGGTCTACCGGGCCGTGGGCTGGAAGTTCGGCGCGTGGCACGACGTCGGCTGGTGGCAACGCCCGCTGGTCCGGGCCGGCGACGGGGCCGGGGGCCCGCCGGCCGGGCCCACGC
>JBKPRV010000603.1:0-3098 GCA_046734715.1 Actinomycetota bacterium
GACCAGCTCGTCCGCCCCGGCGGTGAGCGTGGGCGTGGGCTCGCCCCGGCTGGTGCGGTGGTTGAGCGTGCGGGAGGTGGTGAACCCCAGGGCGCCGGCCTGCACCGCCTCGGCGGCCAGGCGGGCCATGGCCGCGATGTCCTCGGGGGTGGCGGTCTCGCGGGCCGCGCCCCGCTCGCCCATGACGTGGAGGCGGAGGGCGCCGTGGGGCACCTGGAGGGCCACGTCCACGTCGAAGGGCCGGCCGTCGATCACGTCCATGAACTCGGGGAACGACTGCCAGTTCCAGTCCAGGCCCTCGGCCAGGACGACGCCGGGGATGTCCTCGACGCCCTCCATGAGCTCGATCAGCCGGTCGTGGTCCTGGGGGTGGACCGGGGCGAAGCCGACGCCGCAGTTGCCGACCACCACCGTGGTCACGCCGTGCCAGGACGAGGGGATCATGCGCTCGCCCCAGGACGCCTGGCCGTCGTAGTGGGCGTGGATGTCGACGAAGCCGGGCGTGACGAGCAGGCCGTCGGCGTCGATGGTGCGGGTGGCGGTGCCGTCGACGCGGCCCACGGCGGTGACCACGCCGTCGCTGATGGCCACGTCCGCGGTGCGGGCGGGGCCGCCCGTGCCGTCGAGGACGGTGCCGCCCCGGATGATCAGGTCGTGCTCTCTCATCGGCGTTCTCACTCTCGCAGTGCGGGAAGCAGTTCGGTGGTGATCAGGGTGGCGGCCGTGCGGGCTTCGTCGCGGTCGGCGCCGAAGCTCGCCCCGGTGAGGACGAAGCGGTCGATGCCGAGCGCGGCCAGGCCGTGTAGCCGCTCGGCACAGGCCTCGGGCGGGCCGACCACGGCGAAGCGGTCGACGAAGCCGGGGGAGAGCGGCTCGGTGTGGGCCGCCCGGTTGGACAGGTGCTCGTGGCTGTCGTAGCGGCGGCCCACTTCCGCGACCACGTCGCGGTCGGCCCCGGCCAACCCCGCTCCGGTGGAGCCGGGCATGGAGGAGAAGTGGGCGAAGGCGGCCACGCCCCCGGCGATGAGGCCCCGGGCCACGTCGAGGTCAGGATGGCAGCCGACGTTGACGTAGGTGCCGATGGACAGCGCGCCCGGCTCGCGCCCGGCATCCGCCGCGGCCTTGCGGGCGAGGTCGATGGCCCACGCCATGCGATCGGGGTCGGCACCCACGCCCAGCGTGATGCGCTCGGCCAGCCGGCCGCCCAGCGCGATCATGCGGGGCCCGGAGCAGGCGATGTCGAGGGGGACCTTGGGCCGGCGGGCCCGCTCCAGCCAGCGCAGCCGGCTCGGGAAGCCGTCGCAGTCGACGGTGCCCCCGGCCAGGTAGGTCTGCACGTCGGCGGTCAGGGCGCCGAAGCGGTCCACCGGCATGGGCTTGTGCCCCAGGTGGAACAGGGCGGTGTCGCCCCGGCCGATGCCGAGCACGAAGCGCCCGCCCGATGTCTCCTGCACGGTGGCGGCCACGGTGGCGAGGGCGGCGGGGTGGCGGGTGTAGGCGTTGGTGACCCCGGTGGCGAACTGCAGCGTGGAAGTGGCCTCGGCGGCCAGGGCGATGGCCACGAACGGATCGCCCACCAGGTTCTGGGAGTCGGTGAAGGTGACGCCGTCCCAGCCCTGCTCCTCGGCCCGCTGAGCCTGGGCGACCGCGGTGCCCGTCTCGGGGATCCGCATCGTCCACAGCTCCATGTTCCGACCATATAATTGAACGGTGTTCGAATCAAACGCTGTTCAAAAATCCACCACCACGAAGTGGGGGGATCGGGAGCAGCGCCGCATCGACATCCTGGACGCCGCCCGCGCCCTGATCGCCGAGCGCGGCTACCTGGCGTTGAACATGCGCGACCTGGCCGCCGGCGCGGGGGTCAGCCCGGCCACCTTGTACTCGTACTTCGCCACCAAGGAAGTCCTGTTCGCCACGCTGTACGCGGAGGCCATCCGGGCGCACACCGAGGCGTACCGCCCGGTGGCCGAGGCCGGCCACGACCTGGTCACGCTGCTGCGGAAGGTGATCGAGGGGTACCTGCCGCTGTTCCAGATCTACGGGCGGCACTTCACGCTGTGGTCGGAGCTACGCCGCGACGCCGACGCCCGCTCGGCCCGCGTGCCCAAGGAGCTGGTGGCCGAGCTGCGGGCGGCGACCGTGGAGCACAACCGGCTGCTGATGGACAGCATCCGCGCCGCCGCCGGGCGCGACGGGCGCCGGGTGGTGAGCGACCGGGCGGTGGCCAGCTTCGTGTGGTGCGTGCTCAACGGCCTCGGCGACCACTTCGCCAGCGAGCGGCGGGCGCTCGACCGCTACCCGGCCGCGACGCTGGTCGAGTTCTCGGCCGAGCGGCTGGCCGTCGCCATCTCCGAGCCCGACGGGTAGACCTACGGCCATGACGGATCTCCCCGGGGTCGACCGTCCGCTCACCATCGTGGCCGTCGGGGCCCACCCCGACCCGTTCGACATGCCCTACCAGGCGGGCGGGACGCTGGCGAAGTACGCCAAGCGGGGCCACAACGTGGTCATGGTCTCGGCCGCCTTCGAGGACGAGTGGGCCGACGAGGTGCGGGGCATCGCCGCCCGGCTGGGGGCGAGCCAGGAGTGGCTCGACTTCGAGGAGGGCGCCATCTTCGACGACCCTTCCCACACGCAGCGGATCATGGACCTGCTGCGCCGACACAAGGCCGACGTGGTCATCACCCACCAGCCCACCGACTACCACCCCGACCACCGGGCGCTGTCCCGAGGGGTGCTGGCGGCGGCGCTGCTGGCGCGGGTGGACGAGATCCGCTCCGACCACGAGCCCCACAAGATCGGCAACCTCTTCTACTCCGAGACCACCAGCGGGTTGAACTCGCAAGGCTCGATCTACGTGGATGTGGAGGAGACCTGGGAGCTCAAGATCGAGGCGCTCCGCCTGCACGCCGGGCTGTCCGAGCGGCGCGGCGTGGCCCACCTGGAGTCGATCGAGCACCTCATCGAGCGCGAGATCGCCACCATGCGGTTCCGGGGCCTGCAGGTGGAGCGGGAGTACTGCGAGGTGTTCGTCCCCGCCGTCAACTACCGGGTGACCTGGGCCCACGAGCTGCTGCCGCTCGCCACCCTCCCGC
>JBKPRV010000604.1:0-4098 GCA_046734715.1 Actinomycetota bacterium
CCCGTAGGTGTCGGGGTCGCCGGCGCGGGTGTGGCCCGTGGCGGCCACCACCGGCACCGCCTCCGACGCCAGGAGCGCGTCGGTCAGCGCCGCCCGCTTCTGCCGGTCGCCGGCGGCGACCGCTACGAACGCGTCGGGGTCACGCGCCAGCTGCTTCAGCGGGCGGCCCACCCGGGACAGCAGGGTGTCGATCAGCTGGCGCTGCTCCCGGGGCAGGTCCATGGGCTTGCCCTCGGGGTCGGCCAGCACGCCGCAGCGCGCCACGTAGATGCCGCAGCCGGCCAGCCGCTCGCCCGACTCCAGCTCCACCCGCAGGCCGTCCACACCGTCGACTACGAGGCGGCGGTCGTAGCCGTGCTCGGTCTCGTCCAGGGCGTCGAGCTGCTCGGGATCGAGCCAGTTGAGGGCCAGCCGCGACGTGACCCCGGGCTCGAACACCGGCGCCGCGGGCACGTAGCCCCAGCGCGAGATCATGGCGGCCACGCCCACCCGCACGCCGGTGACCTGGGCCCACGTGAGCGGCATGACCGACGAGATGCCCGCGGTGGCGAACTTGTGCTGCATCTGGGAGATCGAGGCGTTGGACCCCACGGCCAGCACCGGCACGCGGGCCTCGATGGGCACCGCGTTGAGCACCAGCAAGGCGTAGCCCAGCGTGCACCGGGACGTGACCCCGGCCAGCGCGGCCGGCCGGTCGTCGCCCAGCACCACGCGGGCCTGCGCGAGCCGACGGGGCCGCAGGCGCTCGAAGGAGAGGAAGGTGGTGCCGGTCATGAGGCCCGACGTGCGGGGTATCTGCCCCGGGTAGCTGAGCGGTTTCTCGCGGGGCGAGGGCCCGATGGTCGCCATCGGGGGGTGAGGCTAGGGCCTGTCCTGCAAGAGCCGTAACCTGGTCACGTGCCCTTGCGCTTCGTGATCATCGGTGGTGGGCCCGCCGGGAACACAGCTGCCACCACGGCCGCCCGGCTGGGAGCGGAGGTGACGATGATCGAGCGCGACATTGTCGGCGGTGCCGCCCACCTGCTCGACTGCATCCCGTCCAAGGCCATGATCGCCACCGCCGGGGCCATGGGCGACGTCGACGCCAGCGCGGGCATGGGCCTCACCGTGTCCCGCGCCCAGCTCGACCTGGAGGGGCTGCGCCAACGCATCAAGGCCATCGAGGGCCGCCTGGAGCACAACATCGTCGACCTGCTCACCAGCCAGGGCGTGGAGATGGTGCAGGGCACCGCCCGGCTCGAGGGACCGCACGAGGTGGTGGCGGAGACGCCCGAGGGCGTGCGCGAGTTCTGGGCCGACGCCGTCCTGCTGTCCACCGGCAGCCGGCCCCGCATCCCGGACTGGGCCACGCCCGACGGCGATCGCGTCCTCACCACACGCGACGCCTACCCGCCCCTCGACATGCCGTCCCACCTGGTGGTGATCGGCTCGGGCGTAACCGGCGTCGAGTTCGTCCACATGTTCTCGTCCATGGGCAGCGAGGTCACGCTGATCGTCTCGCGCCAGCAGGTGCTGCCCCAGAAGGACCCCGAGGTGGCCGCCGCGCTGGAGGCCGAGCTGCTCCGCCGGGGCGTCCACCTGCTCAAGGGCGCCCGGGCCGAGGGCATCGACCGGACCGAGGACGGCGGCGTGGCCGTGCGCTGCTCGGACGGGCGGGTGGCGGCCGGCAGCCACGCGCTGCTGGCCATCGGCTCGATCCCCAACAGCGACGGGCTGGGCCTCGACGCCGCCGGCGTGGAGGTCGACGCCTCGGGCTACGTGCCCATCAACCACCACTGCATCACCAACGTGAGCCACATCTACGCCGCGGGCGACGTGTCGGGGAAGCTGCCGCTGTCGTCGGTGGCCGCCATGCAGGGCCGCAAGATCGCCGAGCACGTGATGGGGCTGCACACCCGGGTCCACCGGCACCTCGACTACGACAAGGCGGCCTCGGCCATCTTCACCGAGCCCGAGATCGCGGACGTGGGCCTGGCCGAGGCCGACGCCTTCGCCGAAGGCCGCAAGCTGCGGGTCACCAAGGTGCCGTTCTCGGCCTCCGCCAAGGCGCTGATCAACAACGAGACCCAGGGCTTCGTGAAGATCCTCTCCGACCCGGCCACCGGGGTGGTGCTGGGCGGCTCGATCGTGGGGCGCCACGCGGCCGAGCTGATCTCGGTGCTGGCGGTGGCGGTGACCAACGGGCTGCGGGTCAACGACATCGTGGAGAGCCTGCTCGTCCACCCGTCGCTGGCCGAGGCCCTCGCCGACGCCGCCGAGTAGACCTCTCGCGTGATCCTCGTGACCACCGCCCTCATGGGCGCCGCCCTGGTGGGGGGTGCCGCCCTGCTGCTGCTGGCCGCCGGCGCCCTCAAGCTCGTGGATCCGACCCGTACGGCGCTCGCCCTGGCCGCCCGGGGCTGGCCGGTCCCTGCTTGGGTCGTCCGGGCCGGCGCGCTGGCCGAGGCCGTCCTCGGCGCCGCGGTCCTGGTCATGGGTGGGTACGTGCCGCCGGCCCTGATGGCGGTCAGCTACTTCGGCTTCGCCTGGTTCGTGGCCGGCGCGCTGCGCTTCGGCACACCGGTTGGGACGTGCGCCTGCTTCGCCGAGCCCGACACCCCGCCCCGCCCCGTCCACGTCGCCGTCGACGCCGCCTTCGCTCTCGCCGCCGCGGGGGGCGCCGCGATCGGCGTCGAGCCCTTGCTCGACGCCTCGCTCTGGGTGGTCGCCGGGGCCGTAGTGGTCGCCGTGACGGGCTACGTGATCCTCACCGGGCGCTGATCGAGGGGCTACTCGATGGTGACGACGACGTCGCCGGAGCCGACCGACTGGCCGGCCTCGACCTTGACCTCGGTCACCGTGCCGGACTTGTCGGCCGCGATGTTGTTCTCCATCTTCATGGCCTCGAGGACGCAGACCGTCTGGCCCTCCTCGACCGTGTCGCCCACGGCGACCAGCACCTTCACGATCGTTCCCTGCATGGGGACGGTCACGCTGCCGCTGCCGACGGCGGCGGACGACGCGCTGGAGGACCGCCGCGGGCGGGCCGCCACCTTGCCGCCTGACGCGGCCGTGGCGACCACCGCGCCCACCTGCGACTCGGGCACCCACACGGTGACCCCGAAGCGGCGGCCGTTGACCTCGACGTCCACGTCCCGGCGCACTTTGGGCTCCGGCGTCTCGCCGTCGGAGACCGCCGCCGGCGCGGCGGGAGCGGAGACACCCGAGAGGTCGAGGGTGTCCTCCACCCACTTGGTGGAGTGGCGGGCGGCCACGAAGTCGGGGTGGCGCAGGATGGCCACGTCGGCCGGGATCGTGGTGGCGATGCCGCCGATCTCGAACTCGTCGAGGGCTCGCAGGGTGCGGGCGATGGCGATGTCCCGGTCCGCGCCCCAGCACACCAGCTTGCCCACCAGGTTGTCGTAGAACTGCGACACCTCGTCCCCGGCCTCGTAGCCGCCGTCCCAGCGCACGCCGTAGCCACTGGGCACCCGCATGCGGGTGATGGGGCCGGGCGCGGGCAGGAAGCGGCCGCCCGCCGGGTCCTCGGCATTGATCCGCACCTCGATGGCGTGGCCCCGCCGCTCGATCTCGTCCTGGGAGAACGACAGCGGCTCGCCCGAGGCCACGCGGATCTGCTCGGCCACGAGGTCGCGGCCGGTGACCCACTCGGTGACCGGGTGCTCGACCTGGAGCCGGGTGTTCATCTCCAGGAAGTAGAACTCGCCCTCCTGGTAGAGGAACTCGACGGTGCCGGCGTTGACGTAGCCGCAGGCCCGCGTGACCCGCACCGCCGCCTCGCCCATGGCCTGGCGCACCTCGTCGGGGAACTCGGGGGCGGGGCTCTCCTCAATCAGCTTCTGGTGGCGGCGCTGCGACGAGCAGTCACGCTCACCCAGCCACACCGCGTTGCCGTGGGTGTCGGCGAAGACCTGCATCTCGATGTGGCGGGGCCAGGTCAGATAGCGCTCGACGTAGCACTCGGAGCGGCCGAAGCCCTTGAGCGCCTCCGACTGCGCCGACTCCAGCGCTGCGGCCGCGTCGGCCGCCGAGGCCACCACCCGCATGCCCCGGCCGCCCCCGCCGAAGGCGGCCTTGATGGCGACGGGCCAGCCGTGC
>JBKPRV010000605.1:0-2253 GCA_046734715.1 Actinomycetota bacterium
GCTTGACCGTCGACGAGCTGGCGCAGGCCAGCGGGCTCACCGCCCGCGACGTGCGCGACCTCGAGCGCTTCGGCTTGCTCGAGGGCCTCGCGGTGGGAGATGCGACCTACTACGACGACGATGCGCTCGTGATCGCGCGCACCGCGGCCGGGTTCCTGCAGCACGGCATCGAGGCTCGCCACATGCGCACCTACAAGGTCGCCACGGACCGCGAGGCCGGCCTGTTCGAGCAGATCGTGCTGCCGCTGCTCAAGCAGCGGAACCCGGACGCCAAGCGCCGTGCCACCGAGACGGTCGTCGAGCTCATCCGGTTGGGCGACGACATGCGCCGGGTCCTGTTGCAGCGCGAGCTGCGGGATCACCTGCCTCCGCCCTAGGCGATACGGCCCTCCGACCGCTCCCGGACCCCCCTCCCAGGCCGCCCGGGTGCCCAAGGTGGGCGTCAAATTGCAGCCTCGGAGGAGTAGGGTTGGCGGCGATGGCCGTCGAGATGGAACTCGTCAGCGTGGAAGCGGCGGACCGTCCCACTCGCACGCCGGTCGTCATCCTGCGGGAGACGAGCGGTCAGCACCGGGTCCTGCCGATCTTCATCGGAACGCCCGAGGCCCAGGCGATCGCGTTGTCGATGCAGAACATCGAGACGCCTCGGCCCATGACGCACGACCTGATGAAGAACCTCCTCGACGAGGTGGGAGCCCAGGTCGAGCGGATCACGGTGACCGCACTGCGTGACGGCACGTTCTTCGCCGAGATCGTGCTCAACGCGGGCGGTGAGGTCCGCACGGTGTCCAGCCGGCCGTCCGACGCCATTGCGCTGGCCATCCGCATCGGCTCGCCCATCTTCGCCGAAGAGGACGTGCTCGACGAGGCCGGCCGGGTCGAGCAGCCCGACGAGGAGCAGGCCGAGCAGATGGTGGAGGAGTTCCGGGAGTTCATCGACCACGTGAACCCCGAAGACTTCGCTCTCTGAGCCGCTCTGAACACCCCCGGCCGTTGACCCTGTGGTAACCGCGCCGTAGCCTGCCAACTCGTGACACCGGCGTAATTCCGCCCGTGTCACCACGGACCAGGTAGGAGACCCTCGTGAGCGACCCCCCTAACTCACCCGTCGAGGGCTACAGCGGCAAGCGGGCGGCCGACATCGTCGGCATCAGCTACCGCCAGCTCGATTACTGGGCGCGCACCGACCTCATCCGGCCGTCGCTGGCCGACGCCCACGGCAGTGGGTCGCGCCGCCGCTACACCTACCGGGACCTGCTGGAGCTCAAGCTGGTCAAGACCCTGCTCGACAACGGCATCAAGCTCGAGTCGATCCGTGATGCCTTCAGCCTCATGCGCGACCAGCTGGGCGACGACGTCTCCAGCGCCAAGCTGGTGATCGCCGGCAACAGCGCCGTGCTGGTGCGGGAGAACCACGAGCTGATCGACGTGGTCAACCGCTACCAGGGCCAGGGCGTGCTGAACCTGCTGGCGCTGGACGGGGTGGTCGAGCAGGTGGACGCGGCGATCGTGGAGCTGTTCCCTTCTGAGCCGGCCCCCTCGGCCGAGCGCGGGGGCGAGGGGGCCACCAGGTCACGGCCAGTAGCCTCCCGCGGGTGACGCTGCAGCACTCACCCCTCGACGACCGTCACCGGCTCCTCGGCGCCAAGCTCGTCCCCTTCGGGGGCTGGGAGATGCCGATCCAGTACCCCTCGGGCACCCTGGCGGAGCACCACGCCTGTCGCCGCGCCGCGGCCGCGTTCGACGTCAGCCACCTGGGCACCGTGCGGGTCATCGGGCCGGACGCGCTCGGCCGGCTGCAGTCCACGTTGACGGCCGATCTCGGCAAGATCGGGCCGGGGCGCACGCAGTACACCCACCTGCTCGACCCCGACGACGCCTCCGTGCTCGACGACATCATCGTGTGGTGGGTGGGCGAGGACCGCTTCGACGTCATGCCCAACGCCTCCAACACCGAGCGGGTGCGGGCCGCGGTGGGCGGCGAGGACGTCACCGCCTCGCGCGCCGTGATCGCGGTGCAGGGCCCCGAGGCCCGCGAGCGCCTGGCCACGGTGGCGCCCGAGGCCGCGGCCGTGGGCCGGCGCCGGGTGGCCGAGGTCGACGTGTGCGGGCACCGCTGCGTGGTGGCCGGCACCGGCTACACGGGCGAGGACGGCGTCGAGCTGGCGGTACCCGCGGAGGGGGCACGCGAGGTGTGGGACGCGGTCGTGGCCGCGGGCGTGACGCCTGCGGGCCTCGGCGCCCGCGACACGC
>JBKPRV010000606.1:0-4590 GCA_046734715.1 Actinomycetota bacterium
AGGCTGAACCGCGCGGTCGCCGTCGCCGAGGCCCGCGGTCCCCGGGCCGGCCTGGACCTGCTCGCCGGGCTCGACGACCTCCTCCCCGACAACCACCGACTCGCCGCCGTCCGCGCCGAGCTCGCCCACCGGGCCGGGGACGTCGACGCGGCCCGGCCGTCCTACCGCCAGGCGATCGAGCTGTGTGCCAACGAAGCCGAACGGGCTCACCTAACCGGCCGGCTCCGGGCACTGGGGGCTTCGTCCTAGATCCAGAACCGCGCTCCTGCCCGCCTCGCAACACGATCGCGCGGTCACGCGGGCACCGGCGCCACGAACGTCGCTTGGTCGAAGGCGTAGTAGGCGGCAAACACGGCGTGGATCGCCAGCGCGGCGTAGGGCACGACGAAGGCGAGCGCTACCGCCGCTCCATAGGCGGCGAGCCCGAGCCCGAAGCGAACCCGAGCCGCGATCACCATGTGTCGGGGCGGCAGCGCGTGGACCAGCCGGTCGTCGTGGGTGATCCAGGCGTACAAGGCGGTGAACCCGATGGACATGAGGAACAGCACCCCGCTGAACACCGCCACCGCGGTGCTGGTGGCTTCGCCGCCGCCTCGCAGGTGCTCGGCGACGAGTGCCGTCGGGAACGGGATCAGCGAGATCCACATCAGCAGGTTGAGGTTGAGTAGGAGCAACTTCCCGTCGACCACCCGCACCTGCTCGAACAGCCGGTGATGGTTCAGCCAGATCACGCCGATCTGAGCGAACGCCAGCACGTAGGCGAGGTAGCTCGGCCACTGCTCCCACAGCGCCTGGGCCAGCGTCTGGCCGGCTTCGACCTCGGGCGGCCTCAGCTCCAGGGCGAGCAACGTGATCACGATGGCCAGCACACCGTCGGAGAAGGTCTCCAGCCGGGCCTTCGTGATGCCCGACAAGTTGTGGGGGCCAGGCTCCACTGCCGTCATGCGCGCCTCCTGTCCTCGGGTCGCCATCTGCGGGATCAGCTTCGCGGGTAGAGCCAGCCGCGCAGGAGACGGGTGACCCGGGGCATCACGAGCCAGGTCATGAGCGGCACGGTCACGGCGGTGGTGATGGCCAGCCGGGGCACGAGGGCGAGGTCCTTGATCCACGGACCGATCACGAGCACGACGAGCGTGAGCAGGGGGAAGATGGTGGCCCAGGTGACGAGCGCCATCTTGTAGGGAGGCGGTGGCGGGGTGCCGGGCTGGCCCGGGAGGGTGAACCAGGTCTCGAGCCCGGTCACGAACTGGGTGCTCATCGGCCCGATCACGTGGGGCTCGGCCCGCTGCAGCCAGGCGGCGTGCTCCTCGGAATCGAGCCAGGCCCGGAGGTGCTCTCGGCTGTCGAAGCGGTAGACGACCCGGTACTCGGCCGCGGCGGCGCTTTCCGGTCGGAACACCTCGACGCCGAGGTGGCCAGGACAGCGGGTGGCGGCGGCGATGATCCCTTCCAGGAACTGCTCGTAGGAGGCCTCGTGACCCGGCTTCACCCGCCGGGTCACGGTGGTCGTGACGGGACCCTCGGTGTTCGGCAGAGGCGGGTGGGCGTCGCTCAACCAGACCCCTGGTCCTTCGTCACATCGATCGGGTCCTTGGCGAGCATGACGTCTCCTCCCCGCCGGCCGCGCCGCCCGCCGCTCGATCGTGCGACCGCCGGCGGCCCAAGGCAAACAACGATTGAGTTCGGGCCCACAACGTGACGTTGTGGGCCCGGGCTCACTGGCGGGGCTCCGCGGCCGCCGCGACTCGGTAGGTGAGGTGGAGGCGGCCCGTGGGCGTGGGCTCCGCCGCGAGCAGCTCCACCGCCTGGGGCTCCAGGAGGCCACCGAAGACGGCCAGCCCGCCGCCCACGACGACCGGGTGCACGATGAGGCGGAGCTCGTCCAGCAGGCCTTCTTGGATGAGGCTGCTCAGCAGTCCGGGGCCGCCCACGACGTAGACGGCCTGGCCCGGCTGCTGCTTCAACGCCCGGATCTCGGCGATGTCATCGATGATCCGCGCGCTCGGCCAGCTCGCTTCGGTCAGCGTCTTGGACAGCACCAAATGCGGGGTCTCGGCCGCGTGGCGGGCGTAGGCGACCTCGCGGGGGTAGACGTCCCGGCCGAGCCATTCGGCGGCGGTGCCGGGGTCGTCGAGGATCGTGGCCCAGAACTGCTCGTACTGCGGGAACATGCCGCCTCCCAGCACGAAAGCGTCGACGGGCGGGAGCAGCCCGAGGCCGTCGGCCCAGGAGTCGACCCACTCGGCGTCGCCTTCGGAGCTGTAGCCGTCCAGGGTCACCTGCATGGCGGAGATCAGGGTTCGCGGTGTCGTCATGTCGGCCTCCAGGTCGGAGCGTCGGGCGGGGGATGCCCGATCAAGGGGTTCAACTGCGACGCGGCAGAAAAGTCGTCGCGCGCCGGCTTCCGCGCGACGACTTTCGTCGCGCCGCGCAGTTCCACCAGCAGCGGGGAGCGACCCCGCCCCGCCTGAGGAGGCTCGAGATGACCACTTCGGATCAGGAAGGTTCCACTGCGCTGGTCACGGGAGCGAGCCGGGGCTTCGGCCGCGCCATCGCGTCGGCGCTCCACGCCGAGGGCGCCCGGGTCGTGGCCGTGGCCCGCCACGCGGAGCCGCTCTCGTCACTGCGCGACGAGCTGGGGGACAGGCTCATCCCGGTGGTCGCCGATGCGGCCGATCCGGTCGTGGCGGGCGCCCTGATCGAGCAGCACCGGCCCGACACGCTCGTCCTCAACGCCGGCGCCGCGCCGCTGCTCCGCCCACTGCAGCACCACACCTGGGAGACCTTCAGCCGCACATGGGATGTCGACGTGCGCCAGGCCTTCCACTGGATCCGCGAGGCGCTGCTGCTGCCGCTCCGCCCGGGGAGCACCGTCGTCGCGTTGTCCAGTGGCGCGGCCGTGGCGGGCTCGCCCCTCAGCGGCGGCTACGCCGGGGCCAAGGCCACGGTCCGGTTCATCACCGACTACGCCGCCGACGAGTCGCAGCGGGCAGGACTGGGCATCCGCTTCATCTCGCTGCTCCCGAGGCTGACACCCGCGACCGACCTGGGGTCCGAGGCGGTGGCGGGATACGCCCACCGCGACGGGCTCGACGTCCGCGAGTTCCTCGACCGCTTCGGCCCGACCCTGACCCCGGAGGACGTCGGCAAGACGACGGTCGGCCTGGTGACCTCGGACGAGCAGCCGCCCGGGCCGTACCTCCTGACCGCAGCCGGGCTCACCCCGCTCGGATGAGGCGGGCGGGCTTACGCTGGCATGGTGAGCGGGGACACCACGGCGGGAGCCGTCCCGGCCGACGAGCTCGAGCAGTACCGCCGTGAGCTGGTCGGCTACTGCTACCGGATGCTCGGATCGATCCACGAGGCCGAGGACGCCGTCCAGGACACGATGGTGCGTGCCTGGCGGGCCCTGGCGAGGTTCGAGGATCAGACGGGGCTGCGCCCCTGGCTCTACCGGATCGCCACCAACGTCTGCATCGACATGCTGAAGGGGCGCTCACGGCGCGCCCTGCCCATGGACGTCGCCCCGGTCGCGTCCGGCGAGCTCCGTCGTGGCGATGCGCGACCGGAAGCGACCTGGATCGGGCCGGCCCCCGACAGCCTGGTCCTGCCGCTGGGCGACGATCCCGCCGAGCGCGCCGTGTCCCGGGAGTCCGTGCGGCTCGCGTTCATCGCCGCGCTGCAGCACCTCCCTCCCCGCCAGCGGGCGGTGCTCATCCTGCGGGACGTGCTGCGCTGGCGCGCCGCCGAGGTTGCCGTGCTGCTGGAGACGAGCCCCGATGCGGTCAACAGCGTCCTGCGCCGGGCCCGCGCCGCGCTCGGAGCCGTCGACCGCGACTCCACCGCTCGCGAGCCCGCTCCGGGCGACCGTGACGTCCTGGAGGCCTACCTCGACGCCTTCGCCCGCCACGACGTCGACGCGCTCGTCGCCCTGCTGCGTGACGACGCCATCCTGGAGATGCCGCCGTTCGAGCTGTGGATGCGAGGTCCCGACGACATCCGACGTTGGCTCCTCATGGTCGACGCCTTCTCCCAGGAGCAGTTCGTCCCGATCGCCGCCAACGGCTCACCGGCCGTCGCCGTCTACCGGCCGGCCTCGCCGGGCGGCCGGCCCCGGGCGTTCACGATCCAGGTGCTCGACATCGTCGACGGGCGCATCAGCGCCATCCATGTGTTCCTGGACCAGTCCCTGTTCGCCCTGTTCGGCCTTCCCCTCGACCCACCGTCCTAGCCCCGCTCTTGGCGGGAGCACGGGCACAGCTGCAGCACGTCCCCGAGCCCCACGAGCTCGACCAGCTCGGCCAGCCCCCCGTCCGCCCCATGGAGCCGAAGCCGGCACCCGCGCCGCCCCGCCACCACGTGCAACCGGGCCAAGGCATCCACCGCCCCGAGGTCGGCCGGCACCAGCCACGACACATCGAGGTCGACGGCCCCATCACCCTCCGGGCGACAGCCCCCCGGGCCCTCGTGCGTCTCGTCTGCCATCGGCGCCGCTCTCTCTTCTGCCGGCCTGCCCTACGAACCCAACTTCCCGGGGGCCCGAAACTCGTCGCGCCAGCTCAGCCACTGAGGACGCGCTCGGCGAGACCT
>JBKPRV010000607.1:0-12621 GCA_046734715.1 Actinomycetota bacterium
ACCTCGACCGCGTCGAATCCGGCTCGTCGCGCGTAGCGGGTCAGCGTGTCGGTGCGCATCACCGTGCCGGTCTCGGCCGAGGGCTGGTGCGACATGCAGTCGCCCAGGCAGCACGTGATCGAGTAGCCGTACATGAGCTGCTCCACTTCGCCGGCCGGGGCCGTGAAGCTGTCGCCGACGCGCTCGTCCATCACGATCACGGCCTCGCCCTCGGCCACCATGTCCCGCATGGCCGACAGCACCGCCACCGGTCGGGCAGGTCGTGCACGCACTCGAACGCGAACACCGCGTCGGGCGTGGGCGATGTGCGCCGCCCGCCGGGTCTCGTCGAGCCGCACCGCACGCGGGCGCAGCACCGGGTTGGCGGCCAGGTCGCCGAACGCCGGTCCCCGCCACCGGGCCAGCGCCTCGCGCCAGCGCGCCGCGGCCTCGTCGGGACGGGCGGCGGCGGTGTCGGCCCGGCGCACCAGGTCGTCGAACTCGTCGGCGTCGACACCCCCGGCCAGGTCCAGCACGTAGCCGCCGGGGTGGCCGGCCAGGCCGTCGCCCACCACCCGCCGCAGGCGGCCGTCGGCCGAGAGACCGGCACGGTGATGCGCACCGACACGCTGATCCGCTACGCGCGGCGAGCCGGGTTCGACGCGGTCGAGTTGTTGCCCATCGAGGACGACTTCTTCCGCTTCTACCGGCTGTCGGCCGGGTAGGCGCCCGACCAGTCGTCCCCGTAGCTCCAGTCGGGCTGCTTGGTGCGGCGGTCCTCGTCGACGGTGACCTCCCCGTCGGCGAGGGCCGTCACCTCGGCCACCAGCCAGGGCTCGACCGGCTCGTCCCGGCGTCCGGCCCGGCGGACGATCTCGTCCAGCCAGCCGTCGACGATGGCGCCCACCACCGCCTGCTGCTGGCGGGCCAGGTTGCAGCGGGCGTTGTCGCCCACCGTGGTGAGGGCCTTGGCCAGGGCGTCGAGGTGCTCGGCGCCGCCGTCGCCGCGGCACAGGGCCTCCAGGGCGCCGGCGATGACCAGGCCGTCGGCCTTGCAGGGCGTGCACTGCCCGCACGACTCCACGGCGAGGAACCGGGCCGCCCCCGCAGCCACCGCGGTCATGTCGGTCCCCTGGCCCAGCACCATCAGGGTGGCGGTCCCGAGGCCACTGCCCGCGGCCTCCATGTCCTCGTAGGTGAGCGGGGTGTCCAGCAGGGCGGCGGGCAGCGGGGCGGCCGACACGCCGGTGAGCACGGCCTTGACCGGCCTGTCCGTGGCGGTGCCGCCGCCGATCTCCTCGACGGCCCGACGGACCGTGGTCCCCATCGCCACCTCGCCCACCCCGGGATGGCGCACGTCGCCCGTGACGGTGCAGACGATGGTCCCGGGCGACTCGGCGGTGCCCAGCTCGCGGAACCAGGCCGCGCCCCGGCCCACGATGTGGGTGACGTGGGCCAGGGTCTCCACGTTGTCGACGAGCGCCGGGGGCGCCACGGTCTCGGGCCCCGGGCCGGCCAGCTCCACGTGACCAGCCGCGCCGCTGGTCGTGTCCACGTCGGCGTCGTCCTCCACCACCTCGATCACGCCGCGGCGGTAGGGCGGGGCTATGCGCGGGAACGGCGGGCGCCCGTCGACCACCTCCAGCAGCGCGGTCTCCTCGCCGAACAGGTACTCGGGCGGCCCGGTCACGACGCTCACGGGCACGCCGCCGGTGAGCCCGACCTGCTCCATCTCCCGGATCGCCGCCGCCACCCGGTCCGCTTCGCCCGGCTTGAGGGCGATCACCACGTCGGACCCACCGACGGCCAGCGCCGCGATCAGCGCGCCCTCCAGCACCGAGTAGGGGTCGGCCCGCAGCAGGGCCCGGTCCTTGTAGGTGCCGGGCTCGCCCTCGGCCCCGTTGACCACCACCGTGGTGGGCAGCTCGGGCGACCGGTTGGCCGCGATGGTCCGCCACTTGGCTCCGGTGGGGAACCCGGCCCCGCCGCGCCCGCGCAGGCCCGAGGCCTCCACCTCGGCGATCACGGTGTCGGCGCCGATGCGGCGGGCGGCGTCGAGCGCCAGCCCACCTCCTGCCAGCTGGTACTGCCGCACGCTGGCCACCGGCTCGGCCGGCAGGACCCGGTGGACGAGGCTCACTCGACGTGCTCGCCCAGGGATTCGCCCTCGTCGGACAGGCCCTCGTCCTCGAGCTCGCCCTCGATGGCCTCGCGCCGGGTCACCGGGTCCGGGTTCTCCCGGGTCACCTCGGCCGCGATCTCCTCGGCCCGCTGCTTCCGCTTCCGCTCGTCGCGCTGGTCGGCCACGTGGCAGGGATACCCGCAGGTCCCCCACCGGGATACGCGCCCGCTGCCTGGCCGGCTCCGGCCGCCGCTACCGTGCCCGCGGCAATGTCGGACGTGACCCCGCCGCCCCCGCCGCCGCCGCCGCCTCCTCCGCCGCCGCCGCCCTCGGCGCCGGAGACCTTTCCGCCGGACCCCCCGTCGCTGTTCGAGGCCGAGTGGCCGCGGTCCCAGCCCTGGCGCTGGGTCATCGCGGGGGTGGCCGGTGTCCTGGTGGTGGCCCTGCTGGCCTGGACCGTCGTGGGCCATGGCGGCCGTTCTCCCCGCCCGGCCGGCGAGCGCGGGGCCGACCCGTCCCCGGGCACGGAGCTCGATTCGGCCGAACCGCCCACCCAGGCCGATCTCGAGGCGGTCGTCGCCGAGATCAGCTCCTTCGTGGAGCAGGAGGAGGGCCTCACGTTCCTGGAGCCGGTGGACGTGGAGCTGCTGGGCGAGGGGGAGTTCCAGGACCGCCTGCTCGCCGACTTCGACGAGGACGTCGACACGCTGCAACAGGACGAGGTGCTGTACACGGCGCTGGGCATAGTCCCGCCCGAGCTCGACATGGTCGATGCCATGCGCTCGCTGCTGGGTGCGGGGGTGGTCGGGTTCTACGACCCCGAGACGAAGGAGCTGGTGGTGCGGGGGGCGGGGCTCACTCCCTACGTCCGCACGACCATCGCCCACGAGCTGACCCACGCGCTCGACGACCAGCACCACGACCTCGACCGCCCCGAGTACGACGACGCCCAGGACGAGGTGGGGTTCGGCTTCAGCGCGGTGGTCGAGGGGAACGCCCGGCGGGTCGAAGGGGCCTACAAGGACTCGCTGAGCCGCGACGAGCAGAGCCAGGCGGAGGCCGAGGAGCTCGCCCTCGCGGCGGACTTCGACTTCGGGTCCGTCCCGATCGTGTTGGTCCAGCTGCTGTCCGCCCCCTACGAGCTGGGGCGGCCACTGGTGGACCGGATCATCGAGGATCGGGGCAACGAGGGCCTGGCCGCGGCCCTGGCCGACCCGCCGCACACCAGCGAGCAGGTCATCGATCCCGACGCGTACGAAGCGGGCGAGCCCGCCATCGACGTCCCCCACCCCCAGCCCGGGGGCACCCTGGTGGACGAGGGCGTGGTCGGCGAGCTGCTGATCCAGATGGTGCTCGCGCCCGAGATCGGCGGCGACGAGGCCAGCGAGGCGGCCGGCGGCTGGGGCGGCGACTGGGCCGTCACCTGGCGGGACGGCGACCGCTCGTGCGCCGCGGTCACCATCGTGGGCGACGACACCGGCGAGACCGAGGAGCTGCGCCGAGCCTTCGACCACTGGGCGGACGGCCGCGACGGCGTCACCATCCCGCCGAGCGGCGGCGGCCCCTTCACCGTCCAGTCCTGCGCCTAGCCCTGCCCGCCGCCTAGGAGGCCAGGGCGGCGTCGACCGCGTCGGCGGCGCTGTTGGCGGCCACGCAGCCGGGGATCGACCAGCCGTCTCCGACGGTGACCACCCGGGTCCCCGCCAGCAGGGCGTGGGCGATCTCCGACAGGGTGCCGTAGGCGCCGGGCAGCGCGATCACCGCGTCGGCGTCCATCACCACGAGGGCGTTGCGGGTCTCACCCAGGCCGGTGGGCACCGGCACCTTGACGTACGGGTTCGCCTCCGACCGCTGGGTGCCGGGCAGGATGCCGACCGTCAGGCCTCCGCTCAGCACCGCGCCCCGGCTGGCGGCCTCGGCCACGCCGCGCCGGCCTCCGGTGACCACCACGCACCCGCGCTGGGCGAGCAGCGAGCCGACCTCTTCGGCCACCGCCACGGTGCCCGGCTCGGCGTCGTAGCCGCCCACCACGGCCACGTGCCGCGCCGGTGTGGTCAGGTCGGTCACGACTGGGCGATGACGTCGTCCCCGAACCGGCCCAGCACGTCGCCGATGGCCGTGACGTCGTACGTCAGCGGAGGGATCGCGACCCGGCTGACCCCCAGCTCGGTCAGCTGGCCGATGGCGTCGACCGCCTGCTGGCCGCCGGCCAGCACGTCGGCCCCGCCCGCGGTGACCTCGATGGCCTCCGGGTCACGGCCGGCCTCCTCGGCCGCCTTGCGCATCTCGTCCAGCAGCACCGGCAGATCGCCCTTCCCGGGGAAGTAGCCGTCGCCCACCCGTCCGGCACGGCGGGCCGACGCCCGCGTGTGGCCTCCGATGACGACGGGGACCGACCCCGCCGCCGGGCGGGGCAGGCTGATGGCTTCGGTGAAGTGCACGGTCTCGCCCTCGAAGCTGGGCAGCTCGTCGCGCCACAGCGTGCGCATGGCCTCGATGTACTCCTCGGTGCGGGCACCCCGGTTGGCGAAGTCGGCCCCGAGGAAACGGAACTCCTCCTCCAGCCAGCCGATGCCCACGCCCAGGATCATCCGTCCTCCGGACAGCTTGTCCAGCGTGGCGACCTCCTTGGCGGTCACCAGCGGGTTGCGCTGGGGCAGGATCAGGATGCCGGTGGCAAGGCTCACGGTGGTGGTCCGCGCCGCCACGAACGCCAGCCAGATCAGCGGGTCGGGGATGTCGAACACCTCGGCCCCGGGCATCTTGCCGGTGGGCGAGTACGGGTACGTCGAGGCGTACTGGTTCGGCACCACCACGTGCTCGACGGTCCACAGCGAGTCGAACCCGGCCGCCTCGGCCGCCTCGCCGACGGCGGCCGCACCGCCGGGCGTGGCGTAGGGACCGGTGTTGGCGAAGGCGAGGCCGAAGCGCATGGCGGCAAGCTAGCGCGCCCTGACCAGCGGGTCAGCGGGCTGCTGCGGCCGGCAGGGCCCTACGCGAAGGGGCGGATGTCGACCGGCCGGGAGACCTCGTCGAAGAAGTCGTGGCCCTTGTCGTCGACCACGACAAAGGCGGGGAAGTCCTCGACCTCGATCCGCCAGACCGCCTCCATGCCGAGCTCGGGGTACTCCAGGACCTCGACCCTGCGGATGCAGTCCTGCGCCAGGCGGGCGGCGGGGCCGCCGATGGAGCCGAGGTAGAAGCCGCCGTGGGTCTGGCAGGCCTGGGTCACCTGGCGGCTGCGGTTGCCCTTGGCCAGCATGACCAGGCTGCCGCCGGCGGCCTGGAACTCGTCCACGTACCCGTCCATGCGCCCGGCGGTGGTGGGGCCGAACGAGCCCGACGCCATGCCCTCCGGCGTCTTGGCCGGACCCGCGTAGTAGACGCAGTGGTCGCGCAGGTAGCCGGGCATGGGGTCGCCCGCGTCGAGCCGTTCCTTGATCTTGGCGTGGGCGATGTCGCGGGCCACCACCATGGGGCCGGACAGGGAGAGGCGGGTCTTGACCGGGTAGCGGGACAGCTCGGCCCGGATCCGGTCCATGGGCTGGGCCAGGTCGATGCGCACCACGTCCGAGCCCAGTGCCGCCTCGTCCACCTCGGGGAGGAAGCGGGCGGGGTCGTGCTCGAGCTGCTCCAGGAACACGCCGTCCGCGGTGATCTTGGCCAGCACCTGGCGGTCGGCCGAGCAGGACACGGCGATGGCCACCGGGCAGGAGGCGCCGTGGCGGGGCAGGCGGACGACCCGCACGTCGTGGCAGAAGTACTTGCCGCCGAACTGGGCGCCGATGCCGAACGCCTGCACCTGGGCCAGGATCTCCGCCTCCAGCTCCAGGTCGCGGAAGCCGTGCCCCAGCTCGCTGCCCGCTACCGGCAGCGAGTCCAGATAGCGGGTGGAGGCCAGCTTGGCCGTCTCCACCGCGAACTCGGCCGACGTGCCGCCGATCACCACGGCCAGGTGGTAGGGCGGGCAGGCGGCCGTGCCCAGCGCCCGCAGCTTCTCGTCGAGGAAGCGGGCCAGGCCGGCCGGGTTGAGCAGCGCCTTGGTCTCTTGGAACAGGTAGCTCTTGTTGGCCGAGCCGCCGCCCTTGGCCATGAACAGGAACCTGTAGGCGTCGCCGTCGACCGCGCTGATCTTGATCTCGGCCGGGAGGTTGGTGCGGGTGTTCACCTCGTCCCACATGCTGAGCGGGGCCATCTGGCTGTAGCGCAGGTTGTCGTGCTCGTAGGTGTCGAACACGCCCCGGGCGATGGCCGCCTCGTCGCCACCCCCGGTGAGCACAAACTGGCCCTTCTTGCCCTTGACGATGGCGGTGCCGGTGTCCTGGCACATGGGCAGGACACCGCCGGCCGAGATGCAGGCGTTCTTGAGCAGGTCGAGCGCCACGAAGTGGTCGTTGGCCGATGCCTCGGGGTCCTCGACGATGGCCCGCAGCTGCGCCAGGTGCCCCGGCCGCAGGTAGTGCGCGATCTCGTGCATGGCCAGGGCGGTGAGCGACGTGAGCACCTCGGGCTCGACGGTCAGGAAGCGGTGGCCGCCCGCGTCGAGGCTGCCGACACCCTCGCTCGCCACCAGCCGGTAGGTCGTCTCGTCCGCTCCCAGGGGGAGCAGCTCCGTGTAGGTGAACTCGGGCATCGGGCAGAAACGTAGGCCCGCGCCCGGCGGCGGGTCACGTTGGGGGCGGGTGTGGATACCGTCGCGTCCGTGACGGAGGCCGAGTACCGCATCGAGCACGACACGATGGGCGAGGTCCGGGTGCCGGCCTCGGCCCGTTGGGGGGCGCAGACCCAGCGGGCGGTGGAGAACTTCCCCGTGTCCGGGCAGCCGCTGCCGCCCGAGCTGATCCACGCCCTGGCCCGGATCAAGGGCGCGGCGGCGCAGGCCAACGCCGAGCTGGGGGTCCTCGACCAGGACGTGGCCGAGGCCATCGCGGTGGCGGCCGCCGAGGTGGTCGACGGCCGCCACGACGACCAGTTCCCCATCGACGTGTTCCAGACCGGCTCAGGCACCAGCAGCAACATGAACGCCAACGAGGTCATCGCCCACCTGGCGTCGGAGCGGCTGGGACGCGCCGTGCACCCCAACGACGACGTGAACGCGTCGCAGTCCTCCAACGACGTGTTCCCCTCGGCCATCCACGTGGCCGCGGCCGCGCAGGTGACGCATGTGCTGCTCCCCGCTTTGGAGTACCTGGTCCTGGCGCTGCGGGCCAAGGCCCGGGAGTTCGCCGCGGTGGTGAAGTCGGGCCGCACCCACCTGATGGACGCCACGCCGATCACGTTGGGCCAGGAGTTCGGCGGCTACGCGGCGCAGGTGGGCCACGCGGCCGAAGCCATCCGGGGCGCGCTGCCCGCGGTGGGAGAGTTGCCGCTCGGCGGGACCGCGGTGGGCACCGGGTTGAACGCACCGCCGGGGTTCGCGCCGCGGGTCGTGTCGCGCCTCGCGCGGGACCTGGACCTCCCGCTGAACGAGGCCGGCGACCACTTCGCCGCCCACGGCGCCCGCGACGCCCTGGTCGTGCTGTCGGGCGCGCTGCGCAGCCTGGCGGTCGCGCTGGTCAAGATCGGCAACGACATCCGCTGGATGGCCAGCGGGCCGCGCACCGGACTGGCCGAGATCCGGTTGCCCGACCTCCAGCCGGGATCCTCGATCATGCCCGGCAAGGTCAACCCGGTGTTGGTGGAGGCGCTGACCCAGGTGTCGACCCAGGTGATGGGCAACGACGCCGCGGTCGCGTTCGCCGGGTCGCAGGGCAACTTCGAGCTCAACGTGTACCTGCCGGTCATGGCCCGCAACCTGCTGGAGTCGATCCGGCTGCTGGCCAATGTCACCCGGCTGTTCGGCGAGCGGGCGGTAGCCGGCATCGAGGCCGACGTGGACCGCTGCCGGGCCTACGCGGAGTCGAGCCCGTCACTCGGGACCTCGCTCAACCCCTACATCGGCTACGAGGCCGCGGCCGAGATCGTCAAGGAGTCGATCAGGACCGGCCGCAGCGTGCGGGAGATCGTGGTCGAGCGGGGCCTGCTCAGCGACGACGAGGTGGACCGGGCGCTCGATGTCCTCGGGATGACCGAGGGCGGCGTCCGCAAGTAGTCAGGCGCCCAGGGCCGGAGAGCCGGCGTAGGGCTTGGGGTCGCCCGGGCCGGGGATGTTGGGCCGGGACCAGCTCATGGCCTTGCCCAGCTCGGAGGCGACGCCGCGCCACTCGGGCGGGTCCCAGCCCTCGGCGATGGCCGCCACCGACCGGTCCTGGCGCAGGTGGACGAAGGCCGGCAGCTCGTTGACCCCCAGCGCCTTGACCAGGTCGCGGTCGGGATCGGCGAAGGTGAGGATGCGGTTGGCCCAGGGCCCGAGGAACTCGCGGGCGTCGTCGGTGTCGGCGGTCACGACGAAGGCGATGCGGCAGTCGGCGCCCCGGAAGTTGTCGAGGATGCGGCCCGCGGTCTCCAGCAGCCAGGCGCTCTCGTAGGTGTAGGGGTCGAGGATGACAACGGCCAGGTGGAACGTGGTGAGCCAGCCGTCGAGCGTGCGCGGCTCGCCGTCGAGCGGCGCGAGCTCCAGGTCACCAGGGGGGTCGGTAGCCATTGGCGGAGAAAGGTAGTGGATGGCGTATTTCGCGAGCAGATCCCGCCTTGTCCCGGCAGCACTAGTGTCCGGGCGTTCGCTGGAGGAGGCACCGTGTCCGATACCTACAAGTTGTGGTTCGCCCTGCACATCGCGTCGATCATCGTGGCCTTCGCCCCGGTGGTCGTGGGTGCCGTGGCCGCGGCGCCCGCGGGGCGCCGGGCGACGATCCCGCAGCTCAGCTACCTCGGGCGCATCGTCTACTCCGGCGGGCTGCTCCTCGCCGGCCTGTTCGGGATCCTGCTCATCCTGGCCAGCGACGACGTGTGGAAGTTCGACCAGATGTGGGTGTCGCTGGCGATCGTGGTGTGGATCGTCATGAACGGCGTGTTCCACGCCATGATCTTCCCCTCCCGCCGCGCCGGCCGGACCGATCGGTCGCAGCTGGGGCTGGCCATCATGGACATCCTGCTGATCGTGATGCTCTACCTCATGATCTGGAAGCCGGGCGTCTGAGCCACACCCTCCGGTAGCGTCGGGTGGGTGCACCCGATCGAGCGGCTGCGGGCCGTCGCCCGGGCCCGCGAGGTCGACCAGGCGGTGCTGGCTCGCGAGGCGGCGTCGGTGTTGGGCTCGTTCTCGGGCGACCCGCTGGGCCTGGTGACGTCGTGCCGCCGGCTGCTCGATCGGCACCCGTCCGCCGCCGCGTTGTGGTGGGCCTTCGCCCGGCTGCTCGAGGCCGGTGACGTGCGGGCCGAGGCGCGTGCCATCCAGCGCGACCTGGAGGGCAGCCCCGCGGCGACGGCCCTCAGCCTCGACCTGCCCGACGGGGCGGTGGTGGCGGTCGTGCCCGACGTGGCCGGCGGGTCGGAGCTGGGCTCGGCGCTCAACAGCTGGCGGGACGACTTGGTGGTGGCGCACGACCCCGGGGCCCTGCACGTCCCCCGGGACGAGCCCCGGGTGCTGCTGGTCGAGGCGGGCGCAGCCGGGCCCGAACGGTTCCTGGCCCCCCCGGGCAGCGAGGACGAGGTGGAAGCGGCCAAGGACGCGGGCGTGGCGGTGTGGCTGGTGATCGACGTCGGCCGGCGCCTGCCCCGCCCGCTGTACGACGCGCTGGTCCGGCGCTCGGGACCGGGCCCCGAGGAGGTGGCCATCGCGGTCGCCGAGCGGGTCATCGAGCCCCGCCACGTGGGCTGCCCGGTGCCCCCCGAGCTGCTGCGCGCCCCGGGAGGTTGGTGAGCCCGTCGTGGCCGAGGTGATCGACCGCTACATCGAGCTGGGCCTACGGCTCGGGCGCCATGTCGACGGCTTCGTGGACGCTTACTACGGGCCGGAGGCGACGGCGGCGCGGGTGGGAGCCGAGCCGATCCGCTCGCCCGCCCAGCTGCGGGCCGACGCGGCTCGCCTGCTGGCCGACCTCGACGCGGGCGCGGGGGCGGACGAGGTGGACGCCGGCCGGCGCCGCTGGGTCCGGGCTCAGGTGGTCGGCCTCCACACCAGCGCGACCAAGCTGGCGGGCGCGCCCGTGGGCTACCTCGACGAGGTGGAGCAGTGCTACGGCGCCCGGCCCGCGCTGGTCCCCGAGGACGGCTTCGAGGCGGCGCACCACAGCCTCGACGCGGTGCTGCCCGGGACCGGAGCGCTGCGCGACCGCTACATCGCCTGGCGCGAGGCGCATGCCGTGCCCCGGGACGTGCTCGAGCCCGCCATCCAGTCCCTCGCCGGCGACCTGCGCGAGCGCACGCAGCGCCTGTTCGGCCTGCCCGACGGCGAGCGCGTCGAGTGGATCTTCGAGACCGACAAGCCGTGGTCGGGCTTCAACTACTACGAGGGCGGCCTGCGCAGCCGGGTCGCCATCAACCTCGACCTGCCGGTGCTGTCGCTCACGCTGGGACACCTGGTGGCCCACGAGGCCTATCCCGGCCACCACACCGAGCACACCCGCAAGGAAGCGGGCCTCGTGCGCCAGCGACGCTGGCAGGAGGAGACCATCTTCCTGGTGGGCACGCCCCAGTGCACGCTGGCCGAGGGCCTCGCCGACCTGGGCGCCGAGGTCACGCTGGGCCGCCGGCCCGAGCCGGTCGTGGCCGAGCACCTGCGCCCGCTGGGCGTCCGCTACGACGCGGACGTCGCCGCGGCGGTGGCCGAGGCCGGTGAGGCGCTGTCGTGGGTGCGCTCCAACGCCGCCATCGGGCTGCACGACGCCGGCTGGTCCGTGGACGAGACCGTGGCCTACCTGGAGCGCTGGGCGCTGCTGCCCCGCAACCGGGCCGAGAAGGCGGTGTCGTTCCTGACCGATCCCACCTGGCGGGCCTACAGCCACTGCTACACCGAGGGCCTGCGCCTGTGCCGCGCCTACGTCGACGGCGAGCCCGCCCGCTTCGAGCGCCTGATCACCGAGCAGGTCCTGCCGGCCGACCTGGCCGCCTGATCACGCTTCGAGGAGGGCGATCACCGGCCGGTACGCGGCTGCCTCCCGGGGATCGACAGCCACCCGGAACAGGACGGCCCTCAGCAGCAGCTGTTCGCCCTGGCGTCGCAGCAGCTGTTCGACCAGCTCGTCGCCGGCGCATTGCCAGGCAACGGCGTCGGCCACGACGATGGCGTCCGCATACCCCGGTGGGCGCCAGAAGGGGCTCACGTCGATCACCGCCGGCGGGAGAGCGTCGTGGAACAGCACGTTGCCTCCGAGGTCCCCGTGCACCAGCTGGCAGGGGAGATCGACCGGACGGCGGCGGTCGAGCAACGGTCGTATCGCATCCGGCAGGTCGGCGGCGGGCTCGCCCCAGGCCACCCGGTCGGCCCACGCCCAGCGGTGTGACGCGACCATCGCCGGGTCCCAAGGGACGCCGGCCAGGACCCGATGGAACCGCTGGGACACCTCGAGGACCTCGTCCCACCGGTCCGGCCGCGGCCGTCCTTCCCGCCAGTGCCACGCAGCCCAGCCGTCGACCACCCAGCGACCCGTCGAGGATCGGGCCGGTCGGATGACGCGCAGGGCGTCTCCGGCGTCCAGGCGAGCGAGGGTCTCGGCCAGCCAAACGGCCCGGGCCGGTTCCGTCGTCGGTTTCAGGACCAGTGGGCCCGCTCGGAACGCTTCGCCTTGACCGCCGGCGAGGGGATGGGGGTGGCTGACGGCCCACGCTTCGAGCACCGAGCGCGGCGGTGCTTTCCCGGACGTTCTGTTCACGCTCTACCTGGCATTAGTGCTTCCGCTACATTGCTGGCCACACATTTGCCCACTGAGGCGGCAGGGCATATGGGCGATGCAGTTGGTCTGGATCTGGGTGTGGCGGCGTCCGCCGCGGCGCGCCTGCGCGGCGATGCGTTCGAGCCCGCCGTGCTGGTCCCCACCGCGGACCTCGGCGTCGGTGCCACCAGTCCCGGCCACTTCCTGGAGTCGCTGGCGGCCCGGGCGGTGGGGCCCGACCCCATTCCGGCCGTGGGGGTGGCGATCCCCTCGCTGAACCACGGAGCCCAGGCCGAGGTCGAGGCCGCCGCCCGCGAGGCGTTCGCCGACCCTCTGCTGGTGCTGCGCCCGACCGCGGTCGCGGCGTGGTTCCGGCACACCAACTACGTCCACCCCGACGCCATCCTCGCGCTGGTGGAGGCGGACGAGACCCAGGTCGCGGTCACCATCGTGAGCCCCGCCCCCCGGATCCCGAGCATCGAGCGACCGACCGTGCACCAGCCGTTGTCGTCGGGCGCGCCGGTGCTGGACGCCATGGACACCGTGGCTGCGACCCTGACCGCGGCGGGCGTGACACCGGCCGAGCGCGACATGGCCGTCATCGTCGGCGGCGCCATGTGGCTGGACGAGCTGGCCGACGGCATCACGGCGGCGACGGACCTGGCCGCGTTCGTCGACCCCGAGCCGGGGGGCGCGGCGGCCTACGGCGCCGCGCTCCTGGCGGCGCGCTCCGACGGCCTCGGGGTGGGCACCGCCCTGGCCCTGGGC
>JBKPRV010000608.1:0-7409 GCA_046734715.1 Actinomycetota bacterium
ACGCACCGGTCCGCGAGTCGCCGCGTCGCGCGCCGGGCGGCGCTGTCGGCGGCCACCGGGGGGCTGCCGGACGACCCGGAGGCCGGGCGGGGGCGGGGCGCGGTCTACCCCGAGTGGAACG
Source organism: Actinomycetota bacterium (assembly GCA_046734715.1). Classification (GTDB taxonomy): domain Bacteria; phylum Actinomycetota; class Acidimicrobiia; order Acidimicrobiales; family VFJN01; genus ZC4RG19. The sequence continues at coordinate 122 of JBKPRV010000608.1, forward strand.
TGCACGCCCAGCGCTACCGGGCCGCGTGGTGCACGGTCGGCGAGGTCGAGCCCGAGGCGGAAGGCGGCGAGCCCCTGGTGCCGCCGGACACCCACGGCCTGCGTCGGCCGCTCGCGCGCCTCGGCCTGGAGCTGGAGCGGCGCAGGCGCCAGCCCGACGGCGATGACATCGACATCGACGCCGTGGTCGAGGCGCAGGTGGAGCTGGCGGCGGGATCGGCGCCCGACGAGGCGGTCTACGTCGACACCGTACGGGGCCGGCGCGACCTGTCGGTCCTGGTCCTGCTCGACGTGTCGGGGTCGGCCGGCGAGCCCAGCCCGACCGGCAGGCGCGTCCACGAGCATCAGCGGGCGGCGGCGGCGGCGCTGACGCTGGCACTGCACGACCTGGGCGACCGGGTGGCCCTGTACGGGTTCCGATCGCTGGGGCGACAGGCGGTGCAGGTCCTACCGGTGAAGCGGTTCGGCGACCGCCTGGACGCCCGGGCCCTCAGCCGGCTCGCGGGGCTGGAGCCGGCCGCGTACACGCGCCTCGGGGCGGCCATCCGCCACGGGGCGTGGGTGCTCGAGGCCGAGGGGGGCACGGCGAGGCGGCTGCTGCTCGTGCTGTCGGACGGGTTCGCCTACGACCACGGCTACGGCGGCGCCTACGGCGAGGCGGACGCGCGCCGGGCGCTGGCCGAGGCGCGGCGCCGGGGTACCGCGTGCCTGTGCCTCAGCATCGCGGCCGGCACCGACGTGCGAGCGCTGCGGCGGGTGTTCGGTACCGCCGCGCATGCCGCCCTCCCCCACGCCGGCGCCCTGCCGGCGACGGTCGGGCCGCTGTTCCGGTCGGCACTGCAGCGGGCCGAGGCGCACCGCCGGGTGTCGCAGCACCGGCAGCGGGCCCAGGAGCGCCTGCGCATCGAGGAGAGCCGCACGTGAGCGACACCACCGGCCCGTACTACGTCCCGGTGGGCCACGAGGAGCAGGTCTTCCGGGCCGCGTTCCGCCAGGGCCTGCCCATCCTGCTGAAAGGACCGACCGGCTGCGGCAAGACCCGCTTCGTGGAAGCCATGGCCGCCGCCCTCGGCCGGCCGCTCATCACCGTCGCTTGCCACGACGACCTCACCACCGCCGACCTCGTCGGGCGCTACCTGCTCCAGGGCGGTGACACCCGCTGGGTCGACGGGCCCCTGACCCGGGCCGTGCGCGAAGGCGCCATCTGCTACCTCGACGAGATCGTGGAGGCGCGCCAGGACACGACCGTGGTGCTGCACCCGCTCAGCGACCACCGCCGCCAGCTCCCCATCGACCGGCTGGGCGTGACCCTCGACGCCGCGCCCGGGTTCTGCCTGGTGGTGTCGTACAACCCCGGCTACCAGAGCGTGCTCAAGGACCTGAAGGACTCGACCCGCCAGCGGATGGTCGCCATCGAGCTCGACTTCCCGCCCCCCGACGTCGAGGAGAAGGTGGTGGCCCACGAGGCGGGCACCGACCCCGAGACCGCGGCCCGGCTGGTCCAGCTGGGGCAAGCCATCCGGCGGCTGGAGGCCGCGGGCCTGCGCGAGGTGGCGTCCACCCGCGTGCTGATCGCCGCCGGGCGCCTCGTCGGCGAGGGCCTCGACCTGCGCGCCGCGGCGCAGGCCGCGGTGGCCGGTCCCCTCACCGACGATCCGTCGGTGACGGCGGGGCTCGCCCGCATGATCGACGCCTACCTCGGCGGGGACGCCGAGAGCTAGGGCTGCTAGGGTGCTGGAACAAATGTCAGGTTCAACGCGGGACTACTGACAGGGCAGTGGGGGTGACGTGTCCTACGAGAGCACAGCCGAGCCGATCAAGCTCGGCTACCTGTTCGACTTCAAGCTCCCGGACGGCTACCCGCAGGAGATGCGGGACGACCTCGTCCGACCGTTCGATCTCGTGTTCGCCGAGGGGCTGCGCGACGGCGTGATCGACCGCCCGGTCGAGATCGTGTTCCGCGAGGTCGAGGGCCTGCCGAAGGGCACCATCAAGGCGGTGATCGACGCCTACGGCGAGCTGGTCGACGACGGCTGCCTGGCCGTCTTCGGGCCCGCCATCACCGACAACTGCGTGCCGACCCGCGAGGCCATCGAGCAGCGGTTCCACGTCCCCGCCATCAGCGTGACCGGCACCGACGACTGGCTGGGCGAGTGGACGTTCTCGCTGCCCATGGGGTCGATGACCGACGAGCCCATCTTCTGGGCCGACCTCATCGCCGCCGACGGCCACCGAGAGGTGGGCGTGCTGGCCGAGCACTCACTCGTCGGTGAGTCCTACATCCGCAACTTCCGCCGGGCCTGCGCGCAGAAGGGGCTCCGCATCGTCGCCGAGGAGTGGGTCCCGCAGACCGCGCAGGACATCAGCGAGGCGCTCGGCCGGCTGCACCAGGCCAAGCCCGACGCCCTGGTCCACTGCGGCTTCGGGTTCGGCATCGTGTTCGTCAACCCGGTGCTGGAGCAGCTGGGCTGGGACCCGTCCCGCTACCTCGGCACCGCCTTCCAGAACGCCTGGATCAACCCCATCATGTGGCAGGCCATCCTCGGCTGGACCGGCCTCGACCAGTACGACGAGGGCAACCCGGTGGGCCAGGAGTTCCTCGACCGCTACGAGGCCGCCTACGGCCGGCGCCCGCCGTACTGCGTGCCGGTCGTGAACCGGGACCTCGCCACCGTGCTGCTCCAAGCCTTCGCCGATGCCCACCCGCTGACGCCGCGGGGGGTCAAGGAGGCCCTGGAGCGGGTGAAGATGATCCCGGCCGCGAGCGGCGCCCCCGGCACCCGGCTGTCGTTCGGCAAGTGGACCCGCCGCGGCTGGATGGGCGCGGGGTACCTGGTGGCCCGCCGGCTCGATCCCGACGGCGAGACCACGCACCGCATCGCGCGCTTCGGGGAGGTGTGATGACCACGCTCACGGTGGAGACCGAGCCGGCGCGCCCCCCCGGGTCGCCGCCGTCGCGCCCGTCGACCCTGGTGGGCGTGGCCTGGGGCCTGGGCGGGATGGCCGTGCTCGCCCTCGTGGTGGCGGTGGCCCACAACATGCGCGCCCCCGGCGTGCTGGCCGACCGGATCCGCAACCCCGACGTCACCGGCGCGCCCCGGCCGGTCGAGCCGTTGTTCGGCGACCCCCACTGGATGGCCAAGCTCCAGCTGGGGACCGTCGCCATGGTCACGCTCCTCGTCGTGGCTCTGGTGGTCGCGTGGCGGCGGCACCCGCGGCACCCGATCCTGCTGTGCGCCATCGCCTGCACCGGGATCGTGTGGCTCGACCCGCTCATGAACTGGGCGCCGTACGCGGTCTACAACCCCCAGCTCTGGCACCTGCCCGAGACCTGGGCCGTGGTGTCGCTGTCGCCCACGGTCGAGCCGTTCGTGGTGCTCGGCTACGTCAGCTTCTACCTGCTGCCGTTCTTCCCCGCCATCTGGCTCCTGCGCCGCATCCAGCGCCGCCGCCCGGTCACGTCGTTCGCCTGGCGCCACCCGCTGATCAGCCTGGCCGTGCTCGTCTACGTCATCGGCTTCGTCTACGACGCCATCCTGGAGATCTTCTGCATCCGGGCCGGTCTGTACATCTACGCCCAGGTCGTGCCGTTCGGGTCGGTGGCCACCGGCAAGGCGTACCAGTTCCCGCTGCTGTGGGAATCGTCGCTCGTGACCCTGGTGATGATCCCCGCGGCGGTGCTGCTCTACCGGGACGACACCGGCCGCACGGTGGCCGAGAAGCTGGCGCAGCGGCTGCGACTGTCCCGCACGCGGCCGGCGCTGGCCACCTTCGTGGTCATCTTCGGCATCCTCAACCTCGCCTACCTGGCCTACGGGCTGGGGTTCGCCACCATCCGGTGGACCGGCACGGCCACCTCCGTCGCCTGCCCCTATCCCTACCCGGAGGCCAAGGTCTACGACCCCAACGCCTACTACGCCGAGGCCGGGCAGCCGGGGCCCTACTTCCCCGGCATCTGGAGCGGGTTCATGTCGGCCCAGCCGGACGGGCGCCCCGACGTCGAGACCAACCCCGACGGGCGCTGCAGCCCTTAGGGGTTGAGCTGGCCGGTCGGCCGGACCACCAGCTCGTTGATGGCCACGCCGTCGGGCAGGCCGAGCATGAAGGCGATCGCGTCGCCGAGCACTGCGGGATCACCGGGCCCGGCGCCCGGCACGAGGTAGGGGTACCCGTCCGGGGGGACGTCGCCGTCGATCTCCAGGCCCTCCATGGTCAGGCCCTCGGTCTCGAACATCCCCGGCATGACCAGCCCGGCATTCACGCCCATGGGTGCCAGCTCCAGCCGCAGGCTGTCGAACGCGGCCCGGAGGCCCCGCTTCGAGGCGCTGTAGATCCCGGCGGCCGGCAGCGGCGTGATGGCGCCGGCCGAGCCCACGAACACCACGTCACGGCGGCCGGTGCCGGGGAAGTGCCCGACCGCGTGGCGGACCGTCGCCAGCGGGGCGAGCAGGTTCAGCTCGAACAGGGCGCGCCAGCGCTCGGGCGTCCCCGAGGTGATCCCGCCGGCCATGGTCCGGCCCGCCACCGCCACCACACCGTCGAGGCCCCCCAGACGCCGGGCGGCCTCGGCCACCACGCCGTCCAGGGCGTCGAGGTCGGTCACGTCGCCGGGGACGGCGACGGCCCGTTCCCCCAGCTCCTCGTGCAGCTCGTCCAGCCGCGGCTTGCGCCGGGCCACCATGGCGACCGAGCCGCCGCAGCCGGCGATCGAGCGGCACACCACCGCGCCGATCCCGCTGGATGCGCCGGTCACCAGCACCCGCCGGCCGGTCAGGTCGACGCTCACGCCCATCCCGGGACTCTAGCGCGGAACAAATGTCTGGTCGGTACGGGCGACGCCCGTCGTGGGGTGGCGAGGCCTACGGTGGGGCCCGTGACCGACGGCCGCGGGGAAGATCGCCCGATCGGGGTGAGGGTGCAGCTCACCGACATCAGCTCCCGCGCGTGGGAGCACCCGGCCGACCGGGGGGCGCTGACGGCGCTGCGCCAGCTGCGTGGCTTCGACTACGTGCTGCGCAAGCTGGCCGGGCTGTGGAACGAGCGGGCCCTGCGCCTCATCTACCTGGGGACCGCGGTGCGCGTCGACCACCGCCAGTTCCCACGGGTCTACCAGCTCTACACCCAGGCCGCCGCCACCCTCGACGTCCGTGACCTGCCGCTGCTCTACGTGTACGCCGACCCCCGGCCGCAGGCGATGGCCCTCGGCATCGACCACCCGTTCGTGGTGGTCAACAGCGGCATGATCGACCTGCTCGACGAGGACGAGCTGCGCTTCGTGCTGGGCCACGAGCTCGGTCATGTGCTGTCGGGCCACGCGCTCTACACCACGATGCTCATGCAGCTGCTGCGGGTGTCGAACGCGCTGGCCTGGCTCCCGCTGGGCGCCCTGGGCCTGCGGGCGGTCATCGCCGCGCTCTACGAGTGGTCACGCAAGGCCGAGCTGTCGTCCGACCGGGCCGGGCTGCTGGCCACGCAGGACCCCGCGGCCGCCCTGCGCTGCCACATGAAGCTCGCCAGCGGAGGCAAGCTCGACGACCTCGACATCGCCGCCTTCCGGGCCCAGGGCGAGGAGTACCTGGGCCCGCCCGACGTCCGCGACAGCGTCCTCAAGCTGCTCTTGCTCGAGAACGCCACCCACCCGTTCGCGGTGGTGCGGGCGGCCGAGCTGCAGCGGTGGATCGACGCCGGCGACTACACCCGGGTGCTGCGGGGCGAGTACCCCCGGCGCAGCGTCGACCAGAACGCGAGCATGCGCAAGGAAGCCGCCGACGCCGCCGCCCACTACCGCACGGCCTTCGAGCACTCGCAGGATCCGCTGGTGGCGATCGTCCGCGAGCTGGGCGGCACGTTCGCCGGCATCCGCGAGCGCATGAGCGGCTTCTTCACCGGCGGCGCCGGCGGCGACAACGGCGAGCCGTGAGCGGAAGGTGTGGCGCTGGCCCCAGGGCTCGTCCTTCACCGGCGTGACTACAGGCCCTGCCACGAGGGCTTGTGGGCCCAGGTCTCCCGGTAGTAGCCGGCCAGCGCCAGGCACGCGGCAGCCGGTTCGTCGACCACCACGCTGACATGGGGATGGAGCTGGAGCGCCGAGCCCGGGACCATGGCGGTCACCGGCCCCTCGACCGCCCGGGCCACGGCCTCGGCCTTGGCCGCGCCGAAGGCGAGCAGGACCAGGTGGCGCGCCTCGAGGATGGTGCCGACGCCCTGCGTGATCACGTGGCGCGGCACGTCGTCGAAGGACGCGAAGAAGCGGGCGTTGTCGCGCCGGGTGCGGTCGGTCAGCGTCTTGATGCGGGTGCGGGACGCGAGCGACGAGCCGGGCTCATTGAACCCGATGTGGCCGTCCGTGCCGATCCCGAGCAGCTGGAGGTCGACCCCGCCGGCCGCGGCGATGGCGGCCTCGTAGGCCTCACAGCCGGCGGGGACATCGGCGCTCACCGCGTCGGGGCCGTGCACCGCGCCCGGGCCGAAGTCGACGTGGCGCTCCAGCTCCTCGGCGATGAACCGCCGGTAGGACCGGGGATGCTCCGGCGGCAGGCCGGCGTACTCGTCGAGCAGGAACGCCCGGGCCGTGGCGAAGCTCACCTCGCCGGCGGCGTGGCGGCGGGCCAGGTCCCGGTACACCGCGACCGGCGAGCTACCGGTGGCCAGCCCCAGCACCGCGTCCGGCCGCCGCGCCACCAGGTCGGCGATGGCCCCGCCCACGAGGAAGCCGCCCGCCTCCGCGTCGGGCACGATCACGACCTCCACGACGAGGCCCCCTGCCGGCGCTCGTACGCCACCCGGCCACCGATCACGGTGGCCACCAGGGCGCCGTCGCCGGCCAGCAGCACCAGGTCGCCGGCGGCACCGGCAGCCAGTGTGCCGCGGTCGGCGAGGCCCAGCACTCGGGACGGGACCTCGGTGACGGCCCCGACCGCCGCTTCGAGGGGCACCCCGGCGAACGCCACCAGGTTGCGCACCGCCTGGTCCAGGGCCAGGGTGCTGCCCGCCAGCGTGCCGTCGGGCAGCCGCACGCCTCCATCGGTCGCGCTGACCTCCGCCGTGTAGGCGCCGAGCGGGACCGGACCCGCCGGCGCCCCCAGGGCGGCGACCGCGTCGGTGACGAGCGAGAGCCGGTCCCCGAGGGCGCGGGCGGCCACCGCCACCATGGCCGGATCGACGTGGAGCCCGTCGGCTATCACCCCCACCCGCAACCGGTCGTCGCTGAGGGCGACGCCGGCCAGCCCCGGCTCCCGATGGTGGAGGGGGATCATGGCGTTGAACAGGTGCGTCACGTAGCTGACGCC
>JBKPRV010000609.1:0-6451 GCA_046734715.1 Actinomycetota bacterium
CGTCGTGACCGTCCAGCCCGGCGGCTGGGGGCTGCGTGAGTTGCCTCACCGGTCGTAGGTGACCACCGTGTGCTCGGACGAGAGCGTGTCGGCCACGTCCGTCCAATGGCCTGCGTCGCCGGTCGCCCCCGACACGAGCACCACCGCCGGCCCGTTGCCCCGCCGCTCGTAGTACAGCGTCGTCCCGTTCGCGTCGATCACGCCCATCGCCACCACCTCGCGACCGCGACCTTGGCACGACGGACTTTGACGCCACTTAGATTCCTACACTGCGGCTGAGATGCTCCGGTACAAGGTGGCGCCCCCGCCGCTGCCGATCTGTGTCGAGCGGCCGCGGCTTCTCCGGCGCGTGCTGCCCGCCCCGGTTGTGGTGCTGGCGGCGCCCGCAGGGCATGGGAAGACGCGCCTGGCCGCCCAGGTGGCGGCGGCGACGAGCGGGCCGGTCGCATGGTTCCTGGCCGACGAGCTCGACCGGGACCGGGCGGGCGTGGTCGCCCAGGTGCTCCACGCGCTGGCGGCGGCCTGGGCCGACCTCGCCGGGACAGTGCCCGACTCCCTGGACGACGACCTCGCGGTGCCCGTCCTCGGATCGGCCCTGGAGACGCTCGCCGGCCCCGGCTGCCTGGTCATGGACGACGTTCACCTGCTGCCCCCGGACATCCTCGAAGCGGTCGCGCGCACCGCGCTGGCCGCCCTGCCGTCCGACTGCCGGCTCGTCCTCTGCACCCGGGGCGACGTGCCGGAGGCGGTGCTGCGAGCCGAGGCCACGAACCGGGCTGTCACCGTCGGCCCGGGCGAGCTGGTGTTCGACGAGGAGGAGTGCGGCCGGGCCGGCGGGTCGCCCGACCACGGCGCCGAGATCCATGCCCGCACGGGCGGGTGGCCGCTGGCGGTGGCCCTGGGGGCGAGCGTCGCCAGGCGCCCGGGTCGCCTGGCCGAGCTGGCGCTCGCGGAGCTGACCGCCTCGGCCCGCGACCTGCTCGTGGTGCTGGCTCGCCTTCCCCGCTTCCCGGCGCGCTTACTCCGGCGGTTGGACCACCGGTACGCGGCGCTCGAGCCGTTCGGAGGGGGTCATCCCGGCGTGGTCGCGTGTGAGGACGGCTGGTGGTCCATGCGGGAATGGTTGCGGGACGCGCTGCGCGAGCGGCCGGCCGACCCGGGCACCGTTGATGCCGCGGCCCGAGCCCTCGGCGAGCTCGACGAGGACGAGCTGGCGGCCCAGCTCTTCGTGGCCGAGGCCCGCTATGAGGACGCCGTCCCCCTGCTGGAGGGGCTCGCATCCGAGGGGATGAGGCGCGGCCGGGCGGCGTGGGTCCTCGCGCTGATCGCTCCCGTTCCGTCGGCCGCCCGCAGTTTCACGCTGGACCTGCTGGCGGCGAGCGCCGCCCAGGCGCTCAACCTCGGTGACGCGGCGTCCGGCGAGGCCGGCTCGGAGCTCGCCCTGCTGGAGCTGGTGGACCGGTCCGCGGCCGAGGGAGCCGGGGCGCGGTTGCGGGCTCGCGGGCTGCTGGCCAGCCACTACCGCATGGAAGCCGACGCCCGGATGTTCGCCGTCTGCGAAGCCGCGCTCGGGGTCGCGCTGCACGTCGACGATCCCCAGCGCGAGCTCGCCGGCCGCTGGTCGGGCGAGGACGCGCCGGCGGCCGCCGAGATGCTGCGCCTGTACGGCCACGCCCAGCTCTTCGCCCGCGAGCGGGAGACCGTGGAGCACGGCCGGCGCCTGGTCGCGGCCGCGCTCGATCTCCTCGACGCCGCCGGGCAGCCGACGACGTCCCTGCGGGGTTGGTCCGACTACTTCGAGGTGCTGCTGTTCCTGCGGCGTGCCGACCATGCGGTGCGGCCGGTCCGGCGGGCCGCCCACCGCGTGGCTCAGCTCGAGCACAGCGATGCCGCCCTGCGGCTGGCCGAGCTAGCGACGGTTGAGTACTTCGCCGGGGAGCATGCCGCGGCCCGCGGCACGGTCGAGATGGCCCGCGGTTGGGCCGACCGCACCGGCAACCGGGTGGCGCTGGCTCCGCTGGCCGCCATCGAGGTCGCCCTGGACGTGCTGGACGCCGGGTACGACCCCGATCACGCCCGTCGCTTCGACGACGCCCTGGCCGAGTTGGAGGCGCATCCGAGGCTGGCGTCGTTCGCCGCGCTGATCGCGGCGGAGTTCGGGATCGTCCTCGTGGACCGGGCGCGACCGGGCGACGCCCGCCATTACCTCGAGCTCGCCGAGCAGGCACTGGACGCCACGTTCTTCAGTCACACCACATCGTTCCGGTGCCGCCGCCTGCGCGGCCTGCTGTCGGCGGCTGAGGGACGGACGGCCGAGGCTCGGTCCGTGCTCGACGAGCTTCGGCGCGACGCCGCCGCCGAGGGCCGGTCGGCGCTCGTCGATCTCGTGACTGACGACCTGGCTGGAGGCCGAGGCCGCTCGAGGCCGGAACAGCCGCCCCTGGTGCGGGTCCACGTCCTGGCTCCCGAGCTGTCGGTGAGCGTGGCCGGGGAGGCCGTCCCGGCGCCGCGTGGCTACCCGGCGAAGCTGTTCGCCCTCCTCATCGCGTCGGACGGCTCGCTGACGGTTGACGCCGCCATCGAAGGCCTGTGGCCCGGGGCCGATCCCGACGTGGGACGGAACCGCCTGCACGGCGTCCTGCTGCGGCTTCGTCGGGGCCTCGGCTTCCCCGCCGGCGGGCCGATCAGCTGTGCCGAGGGGGTGGTCCGCCTGCAGCGGTCGCCCCGCCTGGAGGTCGACAGCTGGGAGTTCGAGGCGCTCGCGGCCGGGGCCGGCACCAGGCCCGATCTGAGAGGCGCCGCGGTCGCGGCGTACCCCGGTGACTTCCTGTCGGTGCAGTTCGCCTACGACGACACCGCCGCCGAGTATCGCCGCCGCCTTCGCCGGACCTTCCTGAATCTCGCGACCGCGCTGCTCGCAGATCCCCCGGACGACCACGGTGTCTGCTTGGCCGCCGCCCGCACCCTCATGCGGCTCGGCTACGACGCGGAGGCTCAGGAGCTGGTCGACACCGTCGTCCGCGCCAAGTGACCGTACGGTAAGGTAGGGGCGGCGCAACTCCCAGGTGCGGCGGTCACAGCCCGCCGGTCTCGCCGCTGGCGGGACGACCCGGTGGAACTCCGGGGCCACGCGGTACACCCCGCTCCCCGAGGACGGCAGCCCGCCCTCCTCCCCCGTTGTACTGCCTCGGGCAGCGAGCGTGGAGGTGACCAACGTGTTCACGGGACGGATCAGCGAGGTCGGCGCCGTCGTCGAGCTCGACGACGAGGGTGTGGCCGTGGCCGCACCGAAGACGGCCGCCGGGCTCCGGCGGGGCGGCTCGGTGGCCGTGTCCGGGGTGTGCCTGACGGCGACCGAAGTCGACGACGAGGGCTTCCGGGCCGCGCTGGTGGGTGAGACCCGCCGGCGGTCGGTGGCCGGCGACTGGCGACCGGCCGACCCGGTCAACCTGGAGCTGCCGCTCCGGGCCGGCGACCCGCTGGACGGGCACCTGGTGCAGGGCCACGTCGACGCGGTCGGCAAGGTCGCCGGCGGGCGGGACGATGCCGGGGGCCGGCGGGTGTGGATCCGGCCGCCGCAACGGTTCCTGGACGAGATCGTGGCCAAGGGCTCGGTGGCGGTGGACGGCGTGAGCCTGACCGTGGCCGAGGTGGTGCGCGACCGCTTCTCGGTGGCGCTCATCCCCACCACCCTGGCCGAGACCACGCTCGGCCGGCTCGACGAGGGCCGCCGCGTCAATTTGGAGGCCGACGTCGTGGGCCTGGTCGCCCGGCGCTGGCCGTCGGCGCCCAACGCCGCGCTCGCCTCGGTGGTCACGGCCCTGCCCTGGGCCGGGCGGCTGGAGGGCCGGGTCGGGGTGGACAAGGCCATGGCCCAGATCGCCGCGGGCGGGGGCGTCGTCGTCTGGGATCCCGACCTGGAGGGCGAGGGCGACGTGGTGTTCGCCGGGGCCTGCCTGCGCCCCCGGTCGTTCGCCTTCCTGCTCACCCAGGCGTGCGGCCACACCACCGTGCCGTGCGCGGGCGAGGTGCTCGAACGGCTGGAGATCCCGCCCATGCCCGGGGCCGGCGACCGCATGGGCACCGCCTTCCACGTCTCGGTCGACCTGGCCGCGGCCACCGGGACCGGCGTGTCGGCCGAGGAACGGGCCGCCACCGTGCGGCGCCTCGCCGACCCCGCGGCCCGGCCCGAGGACTTCCTGCGGCCCGGCCACGTGTTCCCGCTTCGGGCCCGCGACGGCGGGCTGGCCGAGCGGGGCGGTCACACCGAGGCCGGGGTCGCCCTGTGCCGGGCCGCGGGCCTGGCGCCCGTCGCCGTGGTGTGCGAGGTGATGAACCCGGACGGGCAGATGGCGGGCGAGGCCGACCTCGAGCGGTTCGCGCTGCGTTGGGGCCTGCCCATGGTGGCGATCGGCGACCTCGCGCTCGCCCTCTGACCTCGGGGGCCCGGGGCAGGCAGGCCGTCAGCGGTCGTGGAGGGTGCGGAAGCCGAGGAGGGCGCCGAAGCCCACGAGGCCCGCCCCCGCCACCACGTCGGCGGCCTGCACCGCCCGGTCGCCCAGGCGGCGGCCGGCCAGCGCCACGCCCGCGCTCAGCACCGCGAACCAGCCGATCGACCCGGTGCCGATGCCGGCCAGCAGCGCCACCCCGTCGCTCCAGCCGCCCACCACCGAGGCCGTGGAGGCGGCCGCGAACGCGGTGGCCCACGAAGCGATGGTGAGCGGGTTGGACGCGGTGGCCGCCAGCGCGGTGCGCAGCGCCCGGCCGGGGGTGACCACCTCGTCGGGCACCTCGAGGCCGATGCGGACCCGTTGGGCGGTCCGCAGTGTCCGGGCGCCCATGAGGACCAGCACGGCCGCGCCCAACGCGCCGAGGGTGATGCGCACCGGGGTGATCCCGATCAGCGACGCCGCGCCGGCCATGCCCAGGGCGCCGTAGAGCGTGTCGACGGTGGCAGCGCCCGCGCCCACGGCCAGGCCCGGCGCGAAGCCGTAGCGCAGCGTGGTGCGGATGCACAGGAGGGACACGGGGCCGACCTGAGCGGCCACGAGAGCACCCAGCCCGAGCCCGGTCAGCAGAGCCGGGAGCATCGCCCTACTCAAGCAGGGTCGGCGCCGGCAGCCCGCATGGTTTCCGCGCGCTCGCGGAGGCCGCCCACCCACTCCCAGGCCTCGTCCACCTGCCGGGCGAGGTCGTCGAAGTCGCCGGAGTTGTCGATCACCCGGTCGGCGCGGGCCAGGCGCTGCTCCCGGCTGGCCTGGCGGGCCATGCGGGCGCGGACGTCGTCCTCCCGCATGCCCCGCTGGCCGACCACGCGGCCGACCGCCACCTCGGGGTCGACGTCCACCACGATCAGCCCGGCCACCGGGTAGCCCCGGGCCGACTCGACCAGCAGCGGCACATCGAGCACGACGACGTCGTCGCCCTCGGCCAGCGCCCGCATCCGGCCGGCGATCTCCGCCCCCACCGCGGGGTGGACGATGTGGTTGAGGTCGGCCAGTGCGTCCGGGTCGGTGAACACCAGGTCGGCCACCGCGGCGCGGTCGAGCGTGCCGTCGGGGGCGACGATGCCCTCACCGAAGCGCTCGACCATGGCCGCGAACGTGGGGGTGCCCGGCTCTTGCAGCTCACGGGTGATGGCGTCGGCGTCGACGACGACGGCCCCCTTGGCCGCCAGCAACGCCGAGACGGTGGACTTGCCCGACCCGATGCCGCCGGTCAGGCCGATGACGAGCACGAGGCAGATGGAACGGGACGGCGAGGAGGGCTACTCCTCGTCGCCGCCCTCGTCGATCTCGCCGTCGTCGGCGGCCTCGGCCTCGGTCTCGGTCTCGATGGCCATTGCCTCCGGCGCCTCGCCGCCCGACCCGCCCGACTCGGCGTAGTACTCGGCCCAGGCCTCATCGGCCTCGGGCGAGTGCTCGACCGACGGGCCGATGTAGTTGCCCTGGTCGTCGTAGGCGTGCTCGCCGAAGTGCTCCTGGTACTCGGCGGCGACGATGCCGCCCTCGGCGGCCTGCTTGATGGACAGGCTGATGCGCCGCCGCTGCAGGTCGAGGTCGATGATCTTGACCCACAGCTCCTCGCCGGGGGTGACCACCTGCTCGGGCAGGTCGACGTGGTGGGCGGACATCTCGGAGATGTGGACCAGGCCCTCGATGCCGTCGCCCACCTGGACGAACGCACCGAAGGGCACCAGCTTGGTGACCCGGCCGTAGACCAGCTCGCCCACCCGGTGGCTGGTGGCGAACTCCTGCCACGGATCCTGCTGGGTGGCCTTGAGCGACAGGCTGATGCGCTCGCGGGACAGGTCGACGTCCAGCACCTGGACCTCGACCTCGTCGCCGACCGCCACGACCGAGCCGGGGTGGTCGACGTGCTTCCACGACAGCTCGGACACGTGGATCAGGCCGTCCATGCCGCCCAGGTCGACGAAGGCGCCGAAGTTCAC
>JBKPRV010000610.1:0-4000 GCA_046734715.1 Actinomycetota bacterium
GAGCAGGACGACGCGCATCGCCGCTTCCAGGCCCGGAGTGAGCCGCTCGACGACGGCTCTGCTCTCCGGCCCACCCGCGTCGGCAGCGGCGACCAACTGTCCCCGTAGCGACTCGACGTACATCGCAAGATTCACGGTGCCAGTATGGCACCATCTCGGTGCCACAACAAGGTGCCGTTTGGCACCTCATCGACGTGGTGAAGACGCTGACACAACCGGCGAACCGGCGTGACGGATAACCCCTTGCTCGGTCCGGGCCGGTCCGGTCAGGCTGGCGGCGTGCTGACCGTCGCCGCTCGCGCGCGCTGCCTGAAGACCGTGGGTGGTCTGGCTTCGGCGCGCCTCGACGACCGCGACGTCGCACGGTCCGAGGCCCGCGTCCGAAGCTGACCCCTCCCCGCAGTCCGGAACCCACGGGGAGGGGTCGCTCAGGCCGTTGCCACCGAGTGCCGGTCTCGGGTTCTGCCACCACGCGGCGACGCGCCGCGTCGTCCATACGGTCCGTGCGTGCGCTGACCGCGCGCGCCCGTGCGCAGGAGCACAACATGACCAAGCAGACGTTCAGGCGGGACAAGACCCATCTCAACATCGGGACGATGGGTCACATCGACCACGGCAAGACCACGCTGACCGCGGCGATCACCCGGGTGCTCGCCGACGCGCAGCCCGGAACGACCGCCTTCGTGGCGTTCGACCAGATCGACCGGGCTCCGGAGGAGCGCGCCCGCGGCATCACCATCAACATCGCGCACGTCGAGTACGAGACCGCGACACGGCACTACGCGCACGTCGACATGCCCGGCCACGCCGACTACGTGAAGAACATGATCACCGGCGCGGCCCAGGTGGACGGCGCCATCCTCGTCGTCGCCGCCGGCGAGGGGGCGATGCCGCAGACGCGTGAGCACGTCGTGCTGGCCCGCCAGGTCGGGGTGCCCCACGTGGTGGTCGCGCTCAACAAGGCCGACGCCGTCGACGATCCGGAGCTGCTCGAGCTCGTCGAGCTCGAGGTGCGCGAGCTGCTCACCCGGTACGGCTACCCGGGTGCGGACGTGCCCGTCGTGGCGGTGTCGGCCACCGGTGCGCTGGCCGGCGAGGAGCGATGGGTCGCGTCGGTGCTCGAGCTGCTCGACGCGGTCGATCGGTACGTGCCCGACCCGGTGCGCGTCCTCGATCGGCCGTTCCTCATGTCGGTCGAGAACGTCATGACCATCAGCGGTCGGGGCACGGTCGTGACCGGCGAAGTCGAACAGGGCGTCATCAACGTCGGTGACGCCGTCGACATCGTCGGACTCGGCCCGACCCGGCCGACGGTGGTCACGAGCATCGAGTCGTTCCACAAGACGGCCGACCGGGCGATGGCCGGCGACAACGCGGCGCTCCTGCTGCGCGGGGTCAGGCGCGGCGAGGTCGGGCGCGGGCACGTGGTCGTCACGCCCGGCTCGGTGGAACCGCACACCCGGTTCGAGGCGCAGGTCTACGCCCTGCGTCCGGAGGAAGGCGGACGGCACAAGCCCTTCTTCAACGGCTACCGGCCCCAATTCTTCTTCCGCACCACCGACGTCAACGGCGAGCTGCAACTGAGCGAAGGCAGCGAGATGGTCATGCCGGGAGACACCGCGGTCATGACCATCGAGCTGGGCAAGCCGATCGCCATGGACGAGGGACTCGGCTTCGCCGTCCGTGAGGGCGGCAGGACGGTCGCCGCCGGCACCGTCACCAAGCTGCTCGACTGACAGGCGGGGTGCCCCGGCCGGGGCACCCCGCCAGGCCGAGACGGACCAGCTCGGTCTGCCCACAAGAAGGTTCAGCGCGTAGGTTCACGGGCCTCGCCGCGGGGTGCCGTCGGAGGAGGTTGGCTCGTGTCCCACGACTTGGTGCTGGCCGGTGGTCGGGTCGTCGATCCCGAGACCGGGCTCGACCGCGTGTGCGACGTCGGGATCGACGGTGACTCGGTCACGGCCGTCGGCGACCGTCTCGACGGCGCGACGACCCTCGACGTCAGCGGGCTCGTCGTCGCCCCGGGCTTCGTCGATCTCCACAGCCACGCGCAGACACTTCCGGGACGGCGCCTCCAGGCGTGTGACGGCGTCACCACCGCGCTCGACCTCGAAGCGGGCCGTGCGCCGGTCGAGCTCGCGTTGGCGAGGGAAGCGAAGCGAGGCTCCCCGATCAACTACGGCTTCTCGGCGTCATGGGCGGCGGCGCGCATGCACGTTGTGGCGGAGGGGCCGCTCGACGGCGGTGCCGCGGCGATCTTCAGCGGGTTGGCCGGCACCGAGTGGCAGCATGCGGCGACCGCGGCACAGCTGTCGCGGATCCTCGACCAGGTCTCGAGGGACCTGGCGGCCGGTGCTGTCGGCGTCGGAGTTCTCATCGGCTACACACCGGGGGTCGACCCGGCCGAGTATCTGGCCGTGGCGGAGCTGGCGGCGGCCGCCGGGGTGCCGACCTTCACCCACTCGCGTGACATCGTGGAGATGGCACCGGAGACGTTGATCGACGGCGCAGAAGAGATCGTCCGGGCCGCCGGCGCGACGGGCGCGCACATGCACTACTGCCACATCAACTCGACGTCGGGACGGCACATCGATCGAGTGCTGGCTCTGGTCGGCCGCTGCCAGGCCGAAGGCGCCCGCGTCACGACCGAGGCGTATCCCTACGGGTCGGGATCGACGGCGATCGGCGCGGCATTCCTCGCGCCCGAGCGGGTGCGTGAGCGCTTCCGCAGCACGACCTCGATCACCTATCTGCCCACCGGCGAGCGCATCGCTGACGACGCCCGACTCGGCGAGCTGCGGGCGACCGACCCCGGCGGTCTCGTCATCGCCGAGTTCCTCGACGAGTCCGAACCCGGCGACGCCGCGCTGCTGCGGCGGTCCCTGGAGTTTCCCGACGCCATCGTCGCGAGCGACGGGATGCCGCCCCTGTGGACCGACACCACAAGCATGGACATCACGGCCTGGCCCCTGCCGCCGGAAGCGGTCACCCACCCGCGGACCGCGGGCACCTTCGGGCGCGCCCTGCGGCTGTGGCGGCACGAAGGCGCGCCGCTGATCGAGGCCGTCCGCCGCGCGACGTTGCTCCCCGCCGAGGTGCTCCGGGACGCGGTCCCCGCCATGCGCCGCAAGGGTCGCGTCCAGCCCGGTACCGACGCCGACCTCGTCGTGTTCGACGAAGCTGGTGTGACCGACCAGGCGACCTATGTGGCCTCCACGCGCCCCTCGTCCGGCATCGCCCACGTGATGGTCGGCGGGACCTTCGTGGTGCGCGACGGCGAGCTCGTGCCCGACGCCCTCCCGGGAAGGCCCGTACGCGCCTCACCCAGGTGACCTCGAAGGGGGCTCTGGTGCTCCAGATCACGAACATCGTCAGAGTGGACATCCCCGTTCGCGATCGGGACGAAGCGATCGCGTTCTACACCGAGACGCTCGGCTTCTCGCTCGTCGTCGACAACCCCTTCGGCGACGGGAAGCGCTGGGTCGAGGTTGCCCCTCCCCACGGTGGCGTCACGGTCGCGCTGACCGAGCCGGCCGGCGTCTTCGAGCCCGGACGACCGACCGGCATCGTGCTGCGCTCGGCGGACCCTGGCGCTGACCACGCCACGCTCGAGGCGGCCCGGGTGGACGTCAGCGAGCTGATCGGCGGTGATGGCACGATCCCCGTGCTGTTCTTCCTGCGAGACCCCAGTGGCAACCAGCTCATGGTCATCGAGGATCAGTGAGCGACCCATGCCGTCGGGGCCTCAGCCGGAACGTTCCTGCCAGCGAGCCGCGTAGGTGGCGAGCTCGGTCCGGTTCGCCACGCCGAGCTTGGCGTAGATGCGAGTGAGATGGGCCTTGACCGTGCTGCGGCTCATGAAGAGCCGGGCGGCGATCGCAGGGTTCGCGAGCCCTTCGACGACGAGGCGGACGACCTCCTGCTCCGTCGGCGTCAGGCTGTCGCGCCCTGATCTCGGGCGGCTTCGGGCGCCTCGGGCTCGGCTGGCATAGGCGGTGGC
>JBKPRV010000611.1:0-6514 GCA_046734715.1 Actinomycetota bacterium
GTTCAGGTTCATGCGTCGGGATTCGTCCCGACCGAGGTGGCGTGGCCCTCGACCTGGACCGATCGCCTCGACCGTGACCGAACACCGTCGATCCCCGGCCACGAGCTGGCCGGCGTGGTCACCGCCCTCGGCTATGGCACGACGGGACTGTCGGTGGGACAACGGGTGTTCGGCCTCACCGACTGGCATCGCGACGGCACCCTCGCGGAGTATGTGGCCGTCGAGGCACGCAACCTCGCGCCGCTGCCGGGCGACGTCGACTTCACGGTGGGCGCGAGCCTGCCAATCTCGGGCCTGACCGCGTGGCAGGGACTGTTCGAGCACGGCCGCCTTCAGGCGGGGCAGAGCGTCCTCGCACACGGCGCGGCCGGCGCGGTCGGGTCGATGGTGACCCAGCTCGCACGCGAGTTCGGCGCCTACGTCATCGGCACCGGACGCGCCGCCGACGGTCAGAAGACGCTCGACTTCGGCGCGCAGGAGTTCGTCGACCTCGACAACGACGCCCTGGAAGACGTCGGCCAAGTCGACCTGGTGTTCGACGTCATCGGCGGCGACATCCAAAGGCGATCCGCGGGTCTCGTTCGCGCCGGAGGAACGCTGGTGACCGTCGTCGGGCCGCCCGAGGCGCGGCCCGCGGACGGCTTGGCGATCGACTTTGTTGTCGAGTCCGATCGCGCCCAGCTGACTGAGATCGTCCGGCGGGTGCGTGACGGACGGCTGCGGACGAACATCGACAACGTCGCGACCCTCGACGATGCCGTTGCGGCCCTCAACCCGACCGAGCGACGCAAGGGGAAGACGATCATCAGCGTTCGCCGCTGAGGACTCGCAGAGGGCGCCGGAGATTCCACTTGGCGATCGCTTCGAATCCCATATCACCAGCGACCACGAGTAGGCGTGCGGGAAGACCGCGGGAAGACAGCCGGCGAGCAGGCACCGGTCCTCCGTCTAGCTGGTCACCGCGGCGGTGCCGGCCGACGTTGTGCATCATGTCCACTCTCGCCCTGCTAACTGCACCAAGCGATCGCAGGGCTGCAGGCCCGTCGCGGAGCACCGTCGACACTTGACCTCGTCCTCGGGAATGATCCAGGGGTGGTGACCCACGAACGCCCGAGGTAACGGCGGATGATCCCGCGCTCGTCCCCGGTCACACATGGTCAGGCGGGCGCATCGGCGCAGGTCCTGGTCCGGATGGAGGCGCCTCGGCCTACCCAAGCTGACAATGCGGGTTCGCTTCCCGTCACCCGCTCCGCGCGCCCGGGCCGCAGGTCAGGGCGCTTTCTGCGTTTCTGACCCGATGCTCGTTGCGAGCGGACACGGTCCGGCACCTTCGGGGACGTACCCGGCCTCGGGCGGCCAGTGCGGCGTGTGATGCCAAAGTGGAGGGATGGGCGCCCCGGACCCTGACCAGCCGCGTGTGGGTCGGTGGCGGTCAGACAGGGCCAAGCGGCGGTTCCAAGCGATGGAGGATGCCCTGTGGCGTGAGGCCGTGGGCCGAGCGGTCACAGCACAGAACGTCGACACGTCCTTCGGGCTGACACGTGCGTATCGGTGGCCTAGCACCGGTACGCCCGTCGTGTTGCTCCACGGCGGCGGGATGACCTCGGTCAGCTGGGCGCCGTACGCCAAGGTGTTGTCAGGACGCGACGTGTACGCCATCGACATCATGGGCGACGCCGGCCGGAGCGAGCCTCGTGCCCGTATCGGCGATGGGTCCGACATGGCCGCCTGGCTCGACGAGACGCTCATGGGTCTCGACATCGGGCGAGCGCACGTGGTGGGTCACTCGCTCGGCGGATTCGTCGCGCTCAGCACCGCCGCGCATCGCCCGGCGCGGGTCGCGTCGCTCGTGCTGCTCGATCCGGGCGGCATCGCACCGCTGCGGATGGCGCGCTTCATGCTGTGGGGAGTTCCGGTTCTCCTCGGCTCGCTCGCGCCGACGCCGGTCCGCCGTTGGCTCGTTCGACCGCTGCGCAACCCGCTGCTCGAGAACAAGCTCGCGTCGCGGCTGCTCCTCCAGGGGATGATCGGTCACGCGCCCGGCTTCCCGCTGTTCAAACCGCTGCGGGACGACGAGCTCAGAGCGGTCACGCAGCCTGTTGCGCTGCTGATCGCCGCCAAGAGCGAGCCCTTCGACCCGGAGGTGCTCGCCGCGCGAGCCGAGGCGCTCATCCCCCGGGTGACGATCGAGCTCGTGCCGGAGGCCGGTCATGCGCTCACGGTCAGTCACCTCGACGTCTGTGCCGCGGCTATCGCACGGACCGCGACCTGAGCCGCCCTGGTCAGCGGCCCTCTCCTCGGCCGGCTGAGGCGTCGGAGGGCGTCCACGATGGGTCGTCATCTGCCGGCGGCGAATCAAGGCAATCTCAAGCCAGGACGTCGAGTTGCCGGAGGATCTGGGGGTCGGTCTCGGCCTGGCGATGGCGGGCGACCCAGTGATGGAGCTCGGCTGGCGGCATGAGATCGTCGTTGACCATCTCTCGGCCGGCGACCCAGCAGGCCGCTCGCACCTCCGGGTCGAGGTCGCCGAGGGACGTGGCAAGCGTGGCGCGCGACCGTTCGTCGAGGCGGACCTTCGCGTAGGTCCGGGCCGGGGCGTTGAGGACGACGAGGGCCGGCGCTGGTGATCCGACGAGCACGTGGACCGGGGTCGTCGGCCCACCGACGGTGACCTCGATAGGCGGACGGGCGGCGAGCCCGCCGGGCGTCTCATCGAAGGCCCGCACCGGGAGATGATGGGTCCGGAACCGCCCGCCGGTCCCGGCCGACTGGACTATCTCGGCGCGCTGGACGGTGCCGTCCGGCGAGGACTCGAGCACGAGGTCGAGCGTGTTGACGCCCGCGGTCATGAGCCACTCGGTCGTCCACTCGTGCAGGTCCCGGCCGGCGGCGGCCTCCCAATCACGGATCAAGTCGTTGGTGGTCGGCGCAGTGTGTGAATGGCGTTTCAGGAAGCTCTGCAAGCCGGCATCGACCGCGTCGACGCCGATGACCGACTCGAGGTGCCGCATCACCGCAGCCGGCTTGGCGTAGATGAGCGCGGGCGGGATCGATCGAGGGGCGGCGTCGCTCGTCCAGGAGGCCACGGGGTAGCTCGCCGCCTCATCGGCGTCGTGGGCCTCGCCCTCCTCCAGCAGGTGGAACGCGGCCCAGGGCGCTCGCTCCGGCACGAGCTCGGCGAGCGCTCGGTGGCACAAGTACGTGGCGATGCCCTCCAGGAGCCACAGGTCCTGCGGTTCCCCCTCGAACACCAGCCCCCCGAACCACGCGTGCGCGGCCTCGTGAGCGAGGACCCAGAGGACATAGCGGTGCCAGGCGTCGTCGACGCTCGCCTGCAGCACCCGCTCGTGGAGCAGCCAGAAGCCGTGGTTGAAGGTGCCTTGCGAGCCGTAGTCAGGCAGGGCGACACAGTCGGCCTGGTCGTAGGGACAGGCGACGCCGAGGATGCGGTCGAAGTACTCCAGCACCCGGACGAGGTCGTCGGGGACGGACGAGGCCCGCACCAGGTCGACCGCCGATCGCGGCCCGTACAAAGTCGAGACCGAAGGCCGTGGCCGGACCCGACGGGCCCGAGCCGGGCGCGACCGCCATGGGCCCGGCGACGAAGGTCAAGGCGCGCGCGTCCATCGGGAGCGACGCCAGGAAGCACCACTCCCCCGCGGAGTCCGGTGCGGGTCGGGCGACCGCAGCGGTGTGCGAGATGACGGACCATCCGGCCGGCGCCACCACCCGCACATCGACGTCGGTGGGCCCCGCCCGCAGGAAGCACGGGATCACCGGAGCCCCGGTCGACGGCCCGAGGCTCAGGTAGACGTAGCGATCCCCCTCGAGCGTCACCGAGCACAGTCCGTGCCCCCCGCCCGAGTAATCGAGCTCGGACACGACCGTCAGCACGTTCACCGCCTCCAGATCGGGCAGCTCGATCTCACGAGCCTGCGTCGCGTCGCGGGGCAGATGGCGCCCGTTGAGCGTCACCTGCGTCGCAGTCGAGACATCGAGATCGACCACGGTCGCGGTCTTCGGCTCCTGCCCGCCGAATCGGACCTCCGTGCAGCAGCGAACGCCGTCAGCGCGCGCCGTGAGATCGAAGGCGACCCGGTACCTGATCACTCGGTTCATTCTGCGATCCCACGCCTGCTCACCGCGGGCGGGCGCGGATGACGAGCCCGCCGGCGAGAGCGAGCAACGCCGCAGCCCCGACGATGGACGCGGTCAGACCGCCGGTGGCGGCGATTACCGCCAGCGCGCCCCCGAACACGATCTCGCCGACATGCTCGGAGAACGCGAGCAAGGAATGCACCGTCGCCCGCACTCCACTCGTCGTCCGCCGGTTGACCCAGATCTCCGTCATCGCCCGGACCACGGCGCCGGGGCTCATGCATCCGGTGGCCAGGAGCACCCCGGCGATCACCAGGCGGGCGTCGACGGCCAAGGCGAACAGGACGAGGCCGACAACGCCCGCGGCACAGCAGGCGATGATGCTGCGCCGCGCCACGTCCTCGTCGTCGATGCGGTGCTCCACGACGCGCAGAGCCATGGAGCTGACGGCCATCGTCGCGAGCCCCAGGGCCGTGAACCAGAGGATCGAACCGTCGCCGACCCCGAAGCCGAGCCCGATGAGGCGCTTCTGGAGGAGTCGCCCGTACACCTCGCCGCTGCCGTTGACGAAGAGCCAAGCCGCCGTGACCAGGAGGATCTCCCGGTCGCACCGGGCCAGGTGCAGCGCATCGCCCAGGAGCGAGATCCCGGCACGCCATCGGCGTCGCGAGTCGGCGAGCGCGAGATGCCGCTCCGGAAACCGCACCGCCACGACACCGCCCAGGGCGAGCATCATCAGGCCCGACGCGACGATGCCGGTCCGGAGGTCCGTCGCCCACCCGACACAGCCGAACCCGACCAGACCGGCGGCTGCTCCGATGAGCTCCCAGCGAGCTCGCACCGCCAACACCCGCGCGGTCGCGCCGGGGTCGTCGAGCTCGTCCGTGATCCATGCGACATCGGCCCCACTCGCGAAGGCCCAGCCGAGACCACACAGGGCTTGCGACAAGGCGAGGGCGGGGAACGAGGTGACGAGGCCCAGCACGACCATCCCGACGCCGGTGATGACGTGGGCGACCACGAGGGAGCGCCGGCGACTGACCGAGTCGGCGTAGACGCCGGCGGGCAGCTCCGCCGCGAGGACGACGGCGGACTGGCCGACGCCGATCAGCACGAGCTGGGACGGGGGCAGGTCGGCGACCTCGACCAGGTACACGCTGGCCAGGAGCCAGTAGCCCCGCCAGAAGGCGCCGCGAGCGAAGCTCCAGCGCACGAACGTGACGCCCAGTCGGGGCAGGGGGCGCGCGCGGATGCGGCGCGCAGACGATGCCATCGCTGAGGGTGACCTCCGAGAAGCGCGCGAATGCGGACGGCCCGCAGGCGGCCGGGATCACCGGCGCCGCGTGGGTTGGCTTCCGCGTCCCTGGGTGGGACTCAGGCTGAACGTCCAGCCCGCATGCGCACCTCCAGCGGTGTCAGCGAACCCGGCGACGCTAACACCCGGGCACTCGCGCTCAATCGCGGGTTTGCATCCTCAGTCGGCCGCTCGCCGGCGTCGCGATGGGGCCGGTGGGGCGGGGCCAGGTGGTGAGCCAGACGGCCACGGCGACGGCGGTGAGCACGTGCCACGCGGCGTGGGGCTGGGCCAGGCTGTCCGGGCGGCAGAGCGGGGCGCCGGTGCGGCCGAGCAGGTTGATGCTGCCGGCTGCGGCCAGGGCCACCAGGGCGAGCCCCGGTGGCCGGGGCAGGCGGCGACGGCGCCAGGCGGCCGCGGCCATGAGGCCGACTAGGGCCACGATTGCACCGTCATGCAGGGCCGAGGCGCCCGCGGGCATCGGGCCGTGGTAGAGGAAGCTGCCGATCCCCACCGCCACCAGCGCCAGGGCCGGGCCCCGCGGGCCGCCCCGACGGAGGACGAAGGCGCCGGCGAGCACATAGGCGATGCTCGACAGGCTGTTGGCCGTCTGGCCCAGGACGGCGTCGCGTACCGCCTCGCAGTCCGAGCCTCCGAGCGCCAGCACGTGCACGACCTCAGGTTGGCACCGGCGCCGGTGCTGCGGCGACCAGGATGGGCAGGTGAACGGTGCACGGCGTGCGGTCGTCGCGCTGGCTGCGGCGATCATCGTGACGGCCTACGCGTGGTGGGCGGTCGGGCTCGCCCCGTTCTCCGCCGGCGCCGTGGTGGCGGTCGTGATGGCCGGCGCGGTGGCCATGCTCGCCGGCACCAGGGCCAGGCGGCCGGGCCGGCCGACCGCCACGGCACGCCGCGTGCTGCCGTGGTTCGTGCTGGCGGGGCTGCTGGCCGCCGTCCAGCTGATCGCCTGGGCCCAGGAGCCACGGGAGGAGCACCCCACGCTGAGCTCGCTGACCAACGCGGCCCTCGACTCCCACGCGGCCCGCGCCGCGGCGTTCCTCGCCTGGCTGGCTGCGGCCGTGGAGCTGGCCCGCCGATGACGGCGCGGGCCCTCATCGTGGC
>JBKPRV010000612.1:0-3643 GCA_046734715.1 Actinomycetota bacterium
TCCTCGAGGCGCTCGCGCTGGAGAAGCAGGCCGATCAGGAGAAGCGGGCCAAGATCCTGCAGTCCGAGGGTCAGCAGCGGTCCGCGATCAACGTCGCCGAGGGGGAGGCGCAGGCGGCGGTCCGCAAGGCCGAAGGAGCCCGGCAGTCGGCGATCCTGCGGCCCGAGGGCGCCCGGCAGTCGGCCATCCTCGAGGCCGAGGGGCGCTCGCAGGCCATCACCACCGTGTACGGGGCCATCAAGAAGGGGGAGCCCGACCCGACGCTGGTGGCGATCCTCCAGCTCGACGCGCTGGCCAAGTTCGCCGAGAGCGACAACGCCAAGATCGTCGTCCCGTTCGAGAGCGCCGGGCTGCTGGGCGCGGCCCAGACGCTGCGCAGCGTCCTCGCCGCCGCCCCCGCCGACGGCAACGCGCCCTAGCCCGGCGGACGAGCGCGCCCGCCGGGCTGCTTCCCCTCGCGTGTGAGAACGTGGGTTCGTGGTGGCGCCGCGCCCCGAGGGGCTCCGGTTCCCGGGCCTGCGGCCGGGTGACCTCGTCCGGTTGCTGTCGCCGGCCAGCTACCCCGACGAGGATTGGGTCCGGACCTCGGCCGCCATCCTCACCGGCTGGGGGCTCACGGTCGACGTCGGCCGGCATGCCCTCGACGAGCACGGCTACATGGCCGGCCATGACCAGGACCGGCTCGACGACCTCAACACCGCCTACCGGAACCCCGACGTGCGGGCCATCGTCACCACCCGGGGCGGGGCGGGCGCCTACCGCGTCCTCGACGGCCTCGACCACGACGCAGTCCGGCGTGACCCCAAGCCCGTCGTCGGTTTCAGCGACATCACCTACCTCCACCTGACCCTCTGGCAACAAGCCCGCATGCCCGGCATCCACGGCTGCATCGCCGGCCCTCGCGCCGCCTCCACGGTCCGCGAGCTGCTCATGACCGACCGACCATCGGTCCTGCACCGCGACGACCGCACCTACGCCGCAGCACTGTCCACCACCGGCCAGGCCACCGGCTTCCTCATGGGCGGCAGCCTCATGGCCGTGGCCACGCTCGTCGGTGCCGGCCTGCCCGACCTCGACGGCGCCATCCTGCTGCTCGAGACCGAACGCCCGCCGGGCCTCGGCCTCGGCTTCATCGACCGTCAGCTCACCCAACTCCTCCGCTCCGGGGCACTCCGCGGCGTCCAAGCGATCGCCCTCGGCCGGTTTCCCGGCTACGAGGACCACACCGACCGAGGCTGGACACTCCTCGACGTCGTCGCCGACCGCTTCGCCGACCTGAAGGTCCCCATACTGGGCGGCCTCGAGCTCGGCCACGGCACCGACCCCCTGGCCACCGTCCTCGGCACCCACGCGGACCTCGACGCCGACGCGGGGAGCCTCACGGTCCAACCCGCCGCACACTTCTGAACCGGCCCGTCGCGGTCAGGGCGCAGCGGCCCAGCCCGCCAAGCCGACGATTCGCAGCACCAGCACCCGGGCGAAGGGCTGGTCCCGGTACTGCGGGTAGCGCTCGGCCAGGCCGGCGGCGAGGGCGGCCGCCCTCGCGGCGTCGGCGGCGCCCTGCCACCGCAGTTCGGCCCGCACCCACCACAGCCGGGACCAATCCTCACCGTCCCAGTGCTCGACCAGCAGCGTCGCCCGCGGATCGGCCTCCAGGTTCCGCTCGCGCTGCAGCCGGAGCGACGCCTTCGGCTTCACGCGGTCGACGGGCACGCCGACGTAGCCGTCTTCGTCGACCACGTACGCGACGGGTACGGCATCGACGCCTCGCTCGGCGTGCACGGTGCAGAGGATCCCGTGGTCGTGGGCCGCCAGCCGGGCCCGCGCCTCGTCCTCGGCGAGCCTCATCGCAGCGGACCGGTGGCCCGGGACATCCTGAGCGCCCGGTCTACTCCTCGACCGCCGGCACCGCTCAGCCCAGGCAGGCCGAGGGCGGCGAGCGGTACGCTCGCCGGCGATGAACGTGGCCGTCTGGGTGGAGCGCCACGGCCGCCGGCGGCCCGACGACCCGGCGCTGGCGGAGGGCGATCGCGTCCATGCCGGCTGGGGGACGTTCGCGGCGCGCACGGCAGGCGCGGCCGCGGGCCTGCTCGGTGATTTCGGCCTCTCACCCGGCCACCGCGTCGCCATCGTGATGCGCAACCGGCCCGAGTACCTCGAAGCGCTGTTCGCCGTCTGGCACGCCGGTCTCGTGGCCGTGCCGGTGAACGCTCGCCTCCACCGCGACGAGATCGCCTACATCCTCGACCACAGTGAGACGGCCGTCGTCCTGACCGACGATGACCACGCCGACATCGACTCGCTGGTCGGCACCGTCGCCTCGCTGCAGGCCACGGTGGTGGCGCCGGGTGAGCGGTGGGACCGCCTCACGGCGTCGTCGCCAGTGCCGCTCGCCGGCCGGCAGCCGGACGACCCCGCATGGCTGTTCTACACCAGCGGCACGACCGGACGGCCCAAGGGAGCCACGCTCACGCACCGCAACCTGCTCATGGCGTCGCTCAGCTACTTCGCCGACATCGACCCGGTCATGCCGGAGGACTGCATCCTCCACGCCGCGCCGCTGTCGCACGGGTCCGGGCTCTACGGGCTGCCCCACGTGGCCCGGGGCGCGGTGAGCGTCGTGCCGCAGTCCGGAGGCGTCGACGGCGACGAGATCGCCGCCCTCTTGGGCCGCTGGCCGGGCATGTCTTTCTTCGCCGCTCCCACGATGGTGAAGCGGCTGGCCGGCGACCGGGCCGTGGCCGCCGCCGACCTCTCCCACCTGAAGACGATCATCTACGGCGGCGCCCCGATGTACCTGGCCGACCTGGAGGACGCCCTCGGCGTCTTCGGGCCCCGCCTGGCCCAGATCTACGGGCAGGGCGAGGCGCCGATGACGATCACCGCCCTGTCCAAGGCCGACCACGCCGACCGGGACCATCCCCGGTGGCGGGACCGCTTGCAGAGCGTCGGCGTGCCCCGCACCGACGTCGAGGTCCGTGTGGTCGACGCCGACGACCGAGCGCTTCCGGCCGGGGAGGTCGGCGAGGTGGTGGTCCGGGGCGACGTCGTCATGGCCGGCTACTGGAAGCAGCCCGACGCCACCGCGGAGGCGTTGCGCGAGGGCTGGCTGCACACCGGCGACGTCGGCAGCTTCGACGGGGACGGCTACCTCACGCTGCGGGACCGGTCCAAGGACCTGATCATCAGCGGCGGGATGAACATCTACCCCCGAGAGGTGGAGGAGGCGCTGCTCCGCCATCCCGGCGTCCGAGCCGCCGCCGTCGTCGGCCGGCCCGACCCGGAGTGGGGCGAGGCGGTGGTGGCCTTCGTCGTGGCCGCCGACGGCACCGCTCCGCCTCCGGTGGAGGACCTCGACCAGACGTGCCTCGACTACATCGCTCGGTACAAGCGGCCCAAGGACTACCGGTTCGTCGACGCCCTGCCGACCAACAACTACGGCAAGGTCGTCAAACGAGAGTTACGCGACCGAGCACGGGACGAAGACGAGGGAGCCGGATCCAGCTGAGCCGCCGAACCGTGCGCGCTGACTGACATTCCTCGAGAGCACGATGTAGCCTTCACTCACCATGCCTTCCCGTTCCGGACTCTTGAGCGTCGCAAACCCAAGTATTGAACCGCCCTGAACCGCCCCGGCATGTCC
>JBKPRV010000613.1:0-2645 GCA_046734715.1 Actinomycetota bacterium
GCCGCCATCGGCCCGCCCGGCGAGATCGAGTCCAAGCTGTCCTCCGCATACCTGGGTGGTTGAGCCATGAGCGCGAGCGAATCATGAACACACGCCAGACCAACGAGCGCATGGAGCAGTTCCGGGCCGACGTGGCCGGCATGAAGCTGCGCGACCCCGCCACCGGGCTGGACCGGCTGCTGGTGAAGCTGGGCGTGGCCGGGCTCGTGGCCGGGCCGTGCTTCGGCGTGGCCGCCTGGTTCATCTCGCATGGCACCCGCAACCCGCTCCAGCAGCGCGACGCCATCGTGATGGGACTGCTGGGGCTGACGTTCGCCGTGGTGGGCGCGGCCCTGTTCGTGAAGGGCGCGCTGGCCCGGTTCCTGCGCTTCTGGATGGCGCGGCTGGTCTACGAGCAGCAGGTCCAGGCCGACCGGCTGGCGGAGGCGCAGGGCAACGGCGACCGGCGCTATCCGGTGGGCTGAGCGGCCAGGAGCTCGGCCATGGCGATCTCGACGTCGGCTGCCATGGTGTTCACGTCGGGGACCTGCTCGGTGCAGGCCAGGAAGCCGAAGTCCACGTTGTCCAGGTAGGACAGCACGGTGACGTTGAGCCCGGCGCCCTCCGACACCGGCCCCATGGGATAGGTCGCCACCAGCTCGGCCCCGTCCAGGTACAGGGGGAAGTCGGGCCCCGGCACGTTCGACACCACCAGGTTGTAGAGCGGCGGGTGGCGATCGGCGATGTTGAGCTGCGAGTACAGCCGGGTGGCCAGCGCGAAGGTGGCGGGGGCGGCGTGCTCGGCCCAGTTCTGCAGGAACTTGGCGTCGACCGCCTGGTGGTCCTCCTTGGCCCCCCTGGTGGCGACGGCGATGGCGGCGAGCCGCTCGGCCACGTTCTCGATCTCCGTGTGGAGCCGGACGAACATCCCGGAGATGCGGTTGTCGGTGCGCCCGTGCTCGTCCTCCGCGCGCACCGAGACCGGGACCATGGCCACCAGTGAGTCGGCGGGAAGGGCGTCGTGGTCGGCCAGGTAGCGGCGCAGGGCGCTGGAGGTCAGCGCCAGCACGACGTCGTTGACCTTGACCCCGAACGTGGCCCGCACGTTGCGCACGTCGCTCAGCTTCACCCGGGCGAAGGCGACCGTGCGGTGGGCGGTGATGGCGCCGCTCCACGGCGTCCGGGGTGCCTGGAGCGGCAGCGCGCCCACCACCGCTGCGGGGTCGCGGCGCCGCCGGGCCAGGTGGGTGGCGGTGCCGAGCGTGCGCCCGATGAGGCCGGGCAGCTGGACCGTGCGCCGCATCTGCGACCAGAGGGCGTAGCCCACCAGCTCGGGGCTGGAGGGGATGCGCTCGGGGGGCGGGGGTGCCGAGTCGCTGCCGGCGGGGCGGGGGGCGGGCTCGGGCGTGAGGTCGAAGAGGTGGACGAACAGCTCGGCGCCCGACACACCGTCCACCGCGGCGTGGTGGATCTTGCCGAGCAGCGCCACGTTGCCGTCGTGGAGGCCCTCGATCACGTGGATCTCCCACAGCGGCCGGGACCGGTCGAGGGGCTCGCCCACGATCTCGCCGACGAGCGCGGTGAGCTCGGCGGCCTCGCCGGGGGAGGGGAGCATGTGGCGGCGGATGTGGTGGTCGAGGTCGAGGTCGGGGTCCTCGACCCACACCGGGTGGTTGAGCCGCAGCGGCACCTGGACCACGCGGCGGCGGAAGGCGGCGTCGCCCATCAGCCGGCCGGCGATGAACGAGCGCAGCTGCTCGAACGAGTAGGGCTCGGCCATGGTCGACGGGTCGATCACCGCGGCGATGGCGACGTGCAGATGCATGGCCGGCGTCTCGAAGGACAGGAACGCCGAGTCCAGGCCTGACAGCCGCTCCATCCCCGAAGGATGCCACCTGGAAATTCGTGGTGTGGCCGGCCCGCGCCCGTACTAACGTCGTCTGCCCCCCTTTGGAGCCGGGAGGAGCCCGTGTCCCATCCCGATCTCGCCGACGAGCAGTCCTACATCGACACCGCCTACGACTGCCTCGCCGCCATGCGCGACCGCACCGCCGCGACGGCGGCGCTCGACGGCATGGCCGCCGAAGCCGTCGACGGCCTCATCGCCCAGGCCCACCTCCGCCACCGGCTGGCCTCCCTCGACACCGACGTGGCCGGCCTCAGCTTCGGCCGCCTCGACGAGGAGCTAGGCGACATTTGGTACGTCGGACGGCGCCACGTGGAGGACGCCCGCGGCGACCCCGTGGTGGTCGACTGGCGGGCCGACGTGGCCATCCCCTTCTACCGGGCCACCGCGGTCGACGCCCTCGGCCTGTCCCGCCGCCGCCGCTTCATGATGACCGGCCGCCGGCTCGACGACCTGTTCGACGAGGTGTTCGACGACCCCGACAGCGTCGACGCGGCCCACCACGGCGGCATCCCCGACCCGCTGCTGGCCGAGCTGGAGCGGGGCCGGACGGGCGAGATGCGCGACATCGTCGCCACCATCGCCGCCGAGCAGGACGAGGTCATCCGGGCGCCGCTCGACACCTGCCTGGTGGTGCAGGGCGGTCCCGGGACCGGCAAGACCGCCGTCGGCCTGCACCGGGCCGCCTTCCTGCTCTACGAGCACCGGGGCACGCTCGACGACGAGGGCGTGCTGGTGGTGGGCCCGAACCCCCTGTTCC
>JBKPRV010000614.1:0-3746 GCA_046734715.1 Actinomycetota bacterium
CCGCGGGCCGGCCGGTGCTGGTGGCCGACCTGGAGCGGCTCGAGCGGGAGCCGCCGGTGGCGGCGCTGATCGTCACGGCCCGCACGCTGGCCCGGGAGGCCCGCCTCACCGGTGCGGTGCTGGTGGCCGGCCCGGTCGACCACCTGGCCGAGCGCGGGCCCGAGCTGGTCCGGCTGCTGGCCGAGCTGGGCGTGCCCCTCGTGCTCACCGGCCGGCGCCACTGGGAGCCGGCGTGGGCGCGCCGGGTGCCGGTTGTCGTGACGGCCCACGCCCCGGAGGCGGAGGAGCGGGCGAGGGTGTGGCGGGCCTTCCTCGACGGGCAGGTGGCGCCCGGGCTCGACCCGGCCGACGCCACCACCCAGTTCCGGCTCACACCCGAGCAGGTGGCGGACGCGGCGACCACCGCGGTCAACCAGGCCCGGCTCACCGGACTGCCGGTGGACGGCCCCGGGCTCCGCCGGGGCGCCCGCTCGCGCAACGGGGCGGGCCTGGAGCGCAAGGCCCGGCGCATCGAGCCGTCGGTGGGCTGGGACGACCTGGTGCTGCCGCCCTCGTCGCTGCAAGGCCTGCAGGACCTGGCCCTGCGGGTGCGCCACCGCGACCAGGTGCTGAGCGAATGGGCCATGCGTCCCGGTGGCGGGCGGGGCCAGGGCGTGACCGCGCTGTTCGCGGGTGACTCCGGCACCGGCAAGACCATGTCGGCCGAGGTGATCTCCGGCCACCTGGGCCTCGACCTCTATGTGATCGACCTGGCCACCGTGGTCGACAAGTACGTGGGCGAGACCGAGAAGAACCTGGAGCGGGTGTTCGGCGAGGCCGACGGCATCAACGGCGTGCTGCTGTTCGACGAGGCCGACGCCATCTTCGGCAAGCGCTCCGAGGTGCGCGACGCACACGACCGCTACGCCAACATCGAGGTCGCCTACCTGCTCCAGCGCATGGAGACCTTCGACGGCCTGGCCATCCTCACCACCAACCTGCGGGCCAACCTGGACGACGCCTTCACCCGGCGCCTCGACGCCATCGTCGACTTCCCGCTGCCCGACGAGGAGCACCGCCGGGTGCTGTGGGAGCGCTGCCTGGGCGAGGCGCTCCCCCGCGCCGGCGACGTCGACCTCGACTTCTGCGCCCGCCAGTTCGAGCTGGCCGGCGGCCACATCCGCTCGATCGCGCTGACCGCGGCCTATCTCGCGGCGGCGCGCGGCGCCCCGGTGCGCATGGCCGACCTCATGGCTGCCACCCAGCGCGAGTACCGCAAGCTGGGCCGCCTGGTGGTCCGGGCCGAGTTCGGGACCTGGCTGGACCTGGATCCTTGAGCGGGAGTGCCCTATCGGGCAGCCGAACGGGAAGCCGCGAGGGTCCTCCCCACCGCACGGGTGGCGCTGTGCGGGCCACGGGGCGAGGCGGAGGATGGTGCCATGCACGACCATGACCTCGACGTCGAGGTGGCCGGGCGGGACGCCACGGCCCACCGCCGCGACGACGCTCTCGGGGCGGCCAGCGAACGCGATATCGGGCGGGGGGTGGAAGCAGGCCGTCCGGACACGCTGGGGCCGGGCGGCCTGCTCCACCTTCAGCGCGTGGCCGGCAACAGCGGTGTCGCCGGCCTGCTGGCGCAGCGCCGGGCCAGCGGCGACGACGAGGGCGACTCCTCGCCCGTCCATGATGTCGTGTCGTCCAAGGGCTCCCCGCTGGAGCCGGGTGTGCGCCGCGAGATGGAATCGGCCGTCGGCCACGACTTCGGCGACGTCGAGGTCCACACCGACTCGCGGGCGGCCGACTCGGCCCGCTCGGTCCAGGCACACGCCTACACGGTGGGCAACCACATCGTCTTCGGCGAGGGCCGCTTCCGGCCGGACACCGACGCGGGTCGCCACACGCTCGCGCACGAGCTGACCCACGTGGTGCAGCAGCGCCAGGGCCCGGTGGACGGCACGCCCGCGGCGGGCGGCATCCGGGTCAGCGATCCGGGCGACCGGTTCGAGCGGGAGGCCGAGGCCAACGCGTCCCGGGTGACGGCGGGCGACGGCGGTGCCGGAGGCGACGCCACCCCGGCAGCCGCCGCAGTGCAGCGCCATGCCGACGAGGACGACGCGGCCGAGGCACCGGTCCAGCGCCAGCCGGCCAACGAGGAGCATGAGGAGGAGGCCGAGGCGGCCGAGGCCCCGCCCGCCGAGGTCCCGGCCGAGGGCGGTGCCGCAGAGACCCCCAGCGAGGCGCCCCCCGAGGAGGAGCAAGAAGAGGAAGCGTCGGTCTCGAAGCTCGACCAGGGCAGCGAGGTCCAGCGCCAGGCCGACGAGGAGGAAGCCGAGGAGTAACTGCCCATCACCAGAGGCTGCGCCTTTGGCGCCAGCCGTGGCCTTAGCCCCGCCGCGAAGCTGCCAGAGCGGGAAGCACAGACCACGGTGGCCGCGGGGACGTGCCTACCAAGAACATTCACAGGGGACCTTGCCCCTTCGTGCAGCGGAAGGTTCCCCGACGTGAGGCCGCCCGACCCTGGCAGGCGGCCTCGACCTGCGAAACCCTCACATCCGTCGATCCATGCCTCTTGGAGGGGCGATGCCTCAGTACCTGTCACCCGGTGTCTATGTCGAAGAGGTCGACTCCGGGAGTCGGCCCATCGAAGGAGTAGGAACCGCGGTTGCCGCGTTCGTCGGCATCGCCGCGTCCGGCCCGCTCCACGAGCCCACGCTCGTCACCAACTGGACCCAGTTCACCAACACCTTCGGCGACTTCGTCGAGGGCTCCTACCTGGCCCACAGCGTCTACGGCTACTTCATGAACGGTGGCGGCAACGCCTACATCGTCCGCATCGGCTCGGAGGGCCGCAAGGGCGCCGCTCCCGGCATCCAGGCGCAGGCCGCGCTGGGGCCGGCGGCCCAGGACAAGGAGCCGCCCTACACCGTGTCCGCGCTGGAGCCGGGGCCCGCGGGCAACGACATCACCGTCGAGATCACCCACCCCCAGCAGATGGAGGGCCAGGAGGAACCGCCGGCCGACCAGTTCACCATCACCGTCCGGCGGGGCGGCAACCTCGAGGAGACCTTCGAGAACGTCACCACCCGCCGGGGCAAGAGCAACGCCGCCACCGTGGTGCGCGAGGGGTCGAAGCTGATCCGCATCGAGGCCGCGTCCGGCGCCGTCGAGCGCCCGGCCGCCGGCTCGGTGCAGCTCTCGGGCGGCAACGTGCCCGCCCTCCCCGACCGCATCTCGCCCGACGAGTACGTCGGCGACGTCAGCGATCGCACCGGCCTCGGATCGTTGGAGACCGTCGACGAGGTCACGATGGTCAGCGTCCCCGACCTCTCGGCCGCCTACGACCGCGGCGCCATCGACGCCGAGCAGTTCAAGGCCGTGCAGCTGGCCATGATCGCCCACTGCGAGCTCATGGGCGACCGCATGGCGATCCTGGACCCGCCGCCCAACCTGACCCCGCAGCAGATCAAGGAGTGGCGGGTCGAGAGCGCCGGGTACGACTCCAAGTTCGCCACGCTCTACTGGCCCCGGATCAAGGTGCTCGACCCCTCCAGCGGGCAGAGCGTCTTCATCCCGCCGTCCGGCCACATGGCCGGCATCTGGGCCCGCAACGACGACGAGCGCGGCGTGCACAAGGCCCCCGCCAACGAGGTGGTGCGCGGCGCCATCTCGCTCGAGTGCACCATCACCCGCAACGAGCACGACCTGCTGAACCCCGAGGGCATCAACTGCCTGCGGGCGTTCCCCGGCCGCGGCGTGCGGGTGTGGGG
>JBKPRV010000615.1:0-10024 GCA_046734715.1 Actinomycetota bacterium
GCCGCCACCGCCGCGGCGGCGCAGGGGCTCACCACCGCGGCCGCCCGGCTGCGCACCCGGGCCCAGGAGCTGGCCGAGCACTGCGACGGCGCCTGCACCGAGCTCATGCGCAATCCGGTGGGCGACGGCCTGACCACGCGCGAGCGCGAGGTGGCGGGCTTCGCGGCCCGGGGCCTCACCGACGCCGAGATCGCCGCCCGCCTGTCGGTCTCCCGCCGCACGGTGGAGACCCACCTCTACCGCGTCTACGCCAAACTCGGCGTCTCCGGCCGCCGGGACCTGGCGCCGCTCTTCACCCAGCCTTCCGTCTAGGGGGTGCCGGCGAAGATCCGGTCGAGCTCGTGGTCGGCGGTGGCCAGGGCGCCGGCCGTCGTGAGGGCGCCGCCGAGGACGGCCTGGCCGAGGGCGGGGACCAGCAGGGTGAGGACCAGCGCGGCCCGGTCGCGGTCCACGCCCGGGCGCAGGCGGGCCCGGCGCAGCGCCCCGGCCAGGATGGCCGCCAGCGCGTCGGGGATGTCCTGTGCCTCGGGACGAGCCAGGCCGGCCTGGGTCAGCGAGGCGGTGTAGAAGGCGACGAAGAGCAGCATGGCCTGGCGGCTCTCGTCGTCGTGGGGGACGAACTCGGCGAAGATCGCCCGGACCCGTGCCCGCGGGTCGTCGGGCGTGGCCTCGATGCGGTGGCGGAGCCGCGCCCCCACCTGGCGGGCCAGCTGTTGCTGCGTGGCGAGCAGCAGGTCGGCCTTGGTGCCGAAGTAGTACTGCACCAGGGCGACCGACACGCCGGCCTCGGAGGCGACCTCGCGGAACGTGGCCGCGCTCAACCCCCCGCGGGCCGTGATGCGGGCGAGGGCGTCGGTGATCTGGCGGCGGCGCACCTCGTGGTCGACTCGCTTGGGCATCGGGTTTATAGTACATCTGTACTATGAACCAGAGGGAGCAGACCCAGCAGCACCCCAGGGAACATCTCGGCCGCTGGGCCGGCCCGGACGACGAGCAGCAGTACCGGGCCCTCGAGGACGAGCTCTGGCGCGAGGCCTTCTCCACCCCGCCCGAGCGGCTCACGGTCGAGACGGAGGTCGGCTCCACCGTCGTCTACCACTGGCCCGGGACCGGTGTGCCGGTCGTGCTCCTCCACGGGATGGGCGCCACATCCCTCATGTGGGCCGGCTGCATCACGGCCATGGCCGGCCGCGAGGCCTACGCCGTCGACACGCCGGGCGACGTCGGCCGCAGCACCCAGCGGGTGGCCTACCGCGATGCCGCGCACCTGGCCGAGTGGCTGGACGAGACCCTCGCCCGCCTCGACGGCGGCCCTGCTCACCTCGTCGGCGCCTCCTACGGCGGGTGGCTGGCCCTGAACCAGGCGGTCCGGGCGCCGGCCCGCCTGGCCTCGCTCTCGCTGGTCGAGCCGGTCGGCCTCGCCGAGTTCCGCATGGCGCGGTTCATGCTGTCGGGCCTCGGCATGTTCGTCGCCTCGCGGCTGCCCGGGCCGCTGCGCCGGACGGTGGCCGCCCGGCTCCGTCTGCCCGTGCTCATGGACAGGCGGGTGACGCGCATGTCGACCCTCGGCTTCCGCCGCCACCCGTTCCGGCTGCCCCCGCCCGCCATGCTCAGCGACGACGAGGTGGCCGGCATCGCGCTCCCCACGCTGGTCCTGCTGGGCGCCAAGAGCCCTATCCACCGGGCCACGCAGGTACGTGATCGGGTCCACGCCCTTCTGCCCGACGCCCAGGTCGAGATCGTCGCCGACTCCGCTCACGCGCTCACGATCAGCGACCCCGAGCTGGTCTCGGCCCGCATCACCGCCTTCGTCGACCGCGTGGCGAGCTAGGTCTCGAGGCCCAGTCCTGAGCCTCACCGGTAGCGGCGGAAGAAGGCCCGGATGTCGTCGACCAGCAGGTCGGGCACCTCCATGGCCGGGAAGTGGCCACCCTGGTCGAACTCGGACCAGTGCTCGATGAAGCCCTCCCGGTTGAGGACGTACCGCATCAGGGCGTCGGTCGCGAACACCGCCATGCCCGTGGGGGCGGGCGAGGACGCGCTCCAGTCCCGCTCGGCGTGTGAGGCCTCGTAGATGAAGTTGGCCGCGGTCGGACCCGTCCCGGTGAACCAGTAGAGGCTGATGTTGGTGAGGAGCCGGTCGCGGTCGACCGCGTCCTCGGGCAGGGTGGCGGCCGGGCTGGTCCACTCCCGGAACTTCTCGACGATCCAGGCCAGCTGGGCGACCGGCGAGTCGGCCAGGCCGTAGGCCAGGGTCTGGGGCCGGGTCATCTGGATCTGCAGGTAGCCGCGCCCTTCGGCCTCCCACTGGCGCAGCTCCTGGAGGCGGTCCTTCTGCTCCGCGGTCATGTCGTCGGCCTCGTCGGGGAGCAGCCCGCCGACGAGAGCCAGCGCCGAGGGGTCGGTGGCCACGTGGGCGCCGACCACGGCCTCGGGGGCGTGGATGCCCAGCTCGCCCGACACGCCGGCGCCGATGTCGCCCCCGTGGGCACCGTAACGCTCGTACCCCAGGCGGGCCATCAGCTCGACCCACGCCCGGCCCGTGCGTCCCAGCTCCCAGCCCGGCTCGCGCAACGGCGTGGAGAACCCGAAGCCCGGCAACGACGGGACGACGACGTGGAAGGCGTCCGCGGGGTCGCCGCCGTGCGCGCGGGGATCGCTGAGGGGGCCCAGGATCCCGGTCATCTCGGCCACCGAGCTGGGGTAGCCGTGGGTGACGATCAGCGGCAGTGCGTCCGGCTCCGGCGACCGCACATGCAGGAAGTGGATCGGCTGCCCGTCGATCTCGGTCGTGAACTGAGGGAACTCGTTCAGCCGGGCCTCCTCGCGCCGCCAGTCGTAGCCCCCGCGCCAATACTCGGCGAGGTCCGCGAGATACTCGACGGGCACGCCCCGGCCCCAGCCGTTTCCCGAGGCTGTCCCGGTCCCCGGCAGGGCGGCGGGCCAGCGCACCCGGGCCAGCCGTTCCTTCAGGTCGTCCAGGTCCGCCTGCGGCACCTCGATACGGAACTCACGAATGGTTTCGGTCGCCATAGCGACACGGTACGAGGGATTGCGGAACATTTGGTTCCGCCTCAGCCGGTCATCCTGGGGACGGATACGGATCCAACCGGGGACGGAGGACAGGTGCGCCCCGGGCCGCGTAGCCTCGGCAGGTGGATCTACGGGCCCGCTGGCGAGCCGACATCCTGCGTCCCGAAGCACCGGTCGGGAAGGGCGACCGCTGGTTCGACCTCGTGGTCCCGGTGGGCATCGTCGTCCTCGCTCAGCTGGCCAACCCCGGATCGGTCGGCGCGGTGCTGCTGCTCGTCCCCGCGATCGCGGCGTATTGGGTGCGCACGCTGTGGGGACTGCCGGCCGAGGTCTTCGCCGGCGTGGTCTTCCTGTCCACGGGGGCGGCGGTGGCCACCGGCGGGAACCTGGAAGGGGCGTTCTTCCTGATCGCCCTCGCGGTCCTCGCTGCGGCCGCGTCCCTGGGATCGTTCACCCGCGCGATCGTCATCGCGGTGGTCGGGACGCTGGTCGAATGGATCGTGACGGCCAAGCTCGTGCCCGAGGCCGGGATCCTGGTGCAGCCGTGGGCCATCGCCAACGTGTTCACGCTTACGCTCGGCCGCACGGTGCGCCACCAGCGCCTGCTCATCGAGCAGCTCGAGCAGACCCGGCGGGAGCTGGCGGACGCGGCGGTGGCCGAGGAGCGCCGCCGCATCGCCCGTGACCTGCATGACCTCGCCGGGCACACCCTGGCCGCGGTGTTGCTGCACGTGACCGGCGCGCGGCACGTCCTGCGGCGCGACGTCGACGAGGCCGAGCGGGCCCTGCGGGACGCCGAGGCGGTCGGCCGGGCCAGCCTCGACCAGATCCGGGCCACGGTCGCCGCCCTCCGGGCCGACGAGCGGGGCACCGACCCCGCGCTGCCCGGTGCCGCCGACCTCGCCCTGCTGGTCGAGGACTACCGCCGGGCCGGTCTGGACGTGCGGTACGACGTGGCCGGCCCCCTCGACGAGCTGGACGGGCCGATCGGCACCGCGCTCCACCGCATCGCCCGGGAGGCGCTCACCAACGTGGCCCGCCATGCGCCCGGGAACCAGGTGACGGTCAGCCTGGCAGCCGGCGACGATGCCGTCGTGCTGGCGGTGGTCGACTCAGGCACGCCCGGCGGCGCGGCGCCCGCCATCGGGCCCCACTTCGGCCTCGTCGGCATGGCCGAGCGGGCCCGGGCCGTGGGCGGGGAGCTGGAGGCCGGGCCGTCGGAGGACGGCTGGCGGGTCGAGGCCCGGGTGCCGGTGCGGCGCCATCCGGAGGCGGCCCTGCCGTGACCCGGGTGCTGATCGTGGATGACCAGGCCGTCGTGCGGGCGGGCGTCGCCCGGATCCTGGGCCCGGAGGACGGGTTCGAAGTCGTGGCCGAGTGCGACGACGGAGACCAGGTGCCGGCCGCGGTGGCCGAGCACCGGCCCGACGTCGTGCTGATGGACGTGCGCATGCGGCGGGTCGACGGCGTCGCCGCCACCCGGGCGCTGGCCGCCACCGGCTCGGCCCCGCCGGTCCTGGTCCTCACCACCTTCGACGACGACGACGTCCTGTGGGGCGCGCTCGAGGCCGGGGCGGCCGGGTTCGTGCTCAAGGACGCCTCGGCCGAGGAGATCATCGCCGCCACCCGGGCCGTGGCCGGCGGCGCGGCGTGGCTGGATCCCGCGGTGACCGAGCGGGTGCTGCGGCGGGCGCGGGGCACGGGCTCGCCGTCTGCCACGCCTGCGCAACCCACGCGCATCCCCGCCCTCACCGACCGCGAGCACGACGTGCTGCGGCTCATGGCCACCGGCGCCACCAACCTCGAGATCGCCCGCGCGCTGTACGTCAGCGAGGCCACGGTGAAGACCCACGTGGGGTCGATCTTCTCCAAGCTGGCGGTGCGCGACCGGGCGGCCGCCATCGTCTACGCCTACGACCACGGGGTGGTCGGCACCGACCGCTGATCCGCCCCCAGGATGAGCGGCTCTCGACCGTGCTCCGATGTGGTGCCGGCGGCGGCGGCGCATGCTCCGGGCATGAGCACCGATCTCCTCACCGATGCCCCCCGGGCGCCGACGCCTTCGGGCCCGGCCGTGCTGCGGGTCCAGGGGCTGGTCAAGCGCTACGGCGACACCGAGGTCGTCCGCGACGTCTCGTTCGAAGTGCGATCCGGCGAGCTGTTCGGGCTCCTGGGCACGAACGGCGCGGGCAAGACCACCACCGTCGAGATCCTCCAGGGCCTGCGCCCGGCCAGCGGCGGCTCGATCGAGGTCCTGGGCCTCAACCCCTCGGTCGCGGGCGACCGGCTGCGGCGCCGGATCGGCTCGCAGCTCCAGGACGCGGCGCTGCCCGCCCGCATGCGCGCGGGCGAGGCCCTCCGCCTGTTCGCCTCGCTCCAGCCCGATCCCCGCCCGCTGGACGAGCTGGCGGCGGAGTGGAACCTGTCTGCCTTGCTGAGCCGCCCCTTCGCCGCGCTGTCGGGCGGCGAGCGGCAGCGCCTGTTCGTGGCCCTGGCGCTGGTGGGGCGGCCCGAGATCGTGTTCCTCGACGAGCTGACCCAGAACCTCGACCCCTCGGCCCGGCGCCAGACCTGGGACGTGGTGCGCCGCATCCGCGACCGCGGCACCACCGTCGTCCTCGTGACCCACGACGTGGAAGAGGCCGAGCGCCTCTGTGACCGGGTCGTGGTCATGCACCGGGGACGGGTCGTCGCCGACGGCACGCCGGCCGCCATCGTGGAGGCGCTCGGCGGCGTGGCGACGGTCCGGTTCACCGACGCCGACCTCGACGTTCGCCCGCTGCGCTCCCTGCCGGGAGTGGCGACCGTCCAGCGCCATGGCGCCGAAGTCGCCATACGCGGCTCGGGGCCGGTCCTGGCCCACGTGGGCGCCCATCTGGTCGCCGCTGGCCGCCCCGCGCTCGACCTCCGCATCGACCACCCCACCCTCGAAGACCGCTTCGTCGCCCTCACCCAGGAGGACCCGTCATGACCGCTACCGCGGCTTCCGTGACAGCCACCCGCTCGACCGACGTCCCGACCCGGACCCCGGGCCTGCCGACCGCGGTGCGCCTCGCCGCCATGGACCTGCGCCTGCTGGTCCGCGAGCCGGGCGTGCTCGTCGGCCTGGTCGCGTTCCCGGCGGTGACCGTGCTGATCCTGGCCGGGGTGTTCGGCTCGGCCCCCGATCCCGACTTCGCCGGCATCCGCCCGAGCGAGCACTACGTGGTCGGCTACGTGGGCGTCGTGATCGCCCAGCTCGGGCTGGTCACGCTGCCCGCCCACATCGCCAACCACCGGGAGCTGGGCGTCCTCCGTCGCTACCGCGCCTCGGGCGTGAGCGGCGCGGCGATGGCTGTCAGCCAGGCCGCGGTCGGCGCCGTCCTCGGGCTGGCCGCGGCGGCCGTCGTCCTCGTGGTGGGGGGTGCGGTCTATGGCGTCCCCGCTCCCGAGGACCCGATGCTCACGGCCGGCTGGCTGCTGGCCGGCCTCGCCTGCTTCGTCGCCACCGGCCTCGGGCTGGGCCAGCTCATGCCGAGCAGCCGGGCGGCCAACGCCTTCGGGAACCTGGTGTTCATCCCCATGTTCCTGCTCGGTGGCGGCGGCCCGCCCCGCGACGTCATGACCGGCCCCATGCAGACCATCTCGGACGTCCTCCCGCTCAGCCACGTGATCGGCGGCCTCCGCCACGCCTGGCTCGGCGCCGGCGACGACCCGCAGGCGCTGTGGTGGCCGGTCGCAGTCGCCGCCATCGCGCTCACGCTCGCCATCCGCTCGACCCGTCGGCGGGTGGCGTAGCTGGGGCTTCGTCAGTCTCCGGCGTGGGTCCGCTCGGCTATGCCATCGTGGCGCCGTGACCGATGCACCCACGCCGGGGACCGACGAGTGGCGGGAGCTGGTCGACGAGCCGACCGTCGATCCGGGCCAGCGGATGGTCGATGCCCACCATCACCTCTGGCCACCGGGCGAGGGCATGACCTACGGCCTGGCGGAGCTGGCGGCCGACGCCGGCAGCGGGCACGACGTGGTACGAACCGTGTTCGTCGAGTGCCGGTCCTCGTACCGCACCGACGGGCCTCCCGAGCTGGCGCCGGTCGGCGAGACCGAGTTCGTGGCCGGCGCGGCGGCCGAGAGCGGCGGGCTGATCGGCGGGATCGTGGCCCACGCCGACCTGCGGCTGCCGGAGCTCGACGACGTGCTCGACGCCCACGTCGAGGCGGGCCGGGGCTGCTGCGGGGCATCCGCCACTCCTTGTCCCGGGGTGACCGGGCCGACGGGCTCCGGATCCCCGGGCGGGCGCCGGACGGACTGGCCGAGGACCCGGCCTTCCGGCGGGGTGTCGCCCGCCTGGGCGCCCGCGGCCTGACCTACGACACCTGGCAGTACCACTACCAGGCCCGCGAGTTCCTCGACCTGGCGCGGGCGGTGCCCGACACGCTCATGGTGCTCGACCACTTCTGCACGCCGCTCGGGGTGGGCCGCTTCGCCGGCCGGCGCGACGAGCTGTTCGACCAGTGGCGCGACGACATGGCCGCCATCGCCGGCTGCGAGAACGTGGTGGCCAAGCTGGGCGGCCTCGCCATGCCCGACAACGGCTTCGGCTGGCATGCCGCGGCCCGGCCGCCCACGTCGGATGAGTTCGTGGCGGCACAGGGCCGCTACTACCGCCACACGCTCGACTGCTTCGGCCCCGACCGCTGCCTGTTCGAGTCCAACTTCCCGGTCGACCGCCTGTCGCTCTCCTACCGCACGCTGGGCAACGCGGTGAAGAAGATCCTGCAGGACTGCTCGCCCGCCGAGCGCGACGCCGTCTTCTACGGCACCGCCACCCGCGTCTACCAGCTGGACTGACCCGCGCCCGGGGGCGGCGGGAGCGGCGCAGCGGTGTGAGGGCGCTCCGGCGGCGGGGGCGCCACGCGGGCCGAGACCCAATCTATGGCGTAGCGCAGGAACAGCGCCGCCAGCGAGTAGACGATCATGGCGAACAGCACGGAGGTGTCCAGCACCGACTCGCCGTTGAGCTGGATCGGTTCGAACATGCCCCGGAACGGCGCCATGGTGCGCCCCGCCGAGCGGTACACCCACTCCACGAACGACGCCGACGGGCTGGCGCCGAACAGCAGCAGGACGAAGGTGAGCGCCAGCAGCACGAGGTTCACCAGCAGCCAGGCGTACACGAACCACAGCAACACCTTGGCGATCCTGCCCACGGTCAACCAGGCGCTCCCATGCGGGGTCGCTCCTGTCGTCGTCTCCATGTCTGGGCCTCCCCAAGGCTCTTGGTGCGATGCGACGATCGTCGCCCCCGCGGCGCCCGTGGGGATCACCCGCCCCGGGTGGCGGCGGTCATTGGAGAGGTCCCAGCCGCCCACGGCGCGGTGTCGATGCCGGGGTAGCGACGGCTCATCCCGTCGAGCGTCTCGGCGCTCCAGTAGGGATGCCCCGGCGGCGGAAAGCCGAACAGCTGCAGCTGTCGTGCCGAGGCCCGCACCACGAACTCGCGCCATTGGTCGGAGCTGACGGTATCCGTCCAGCCCCGCCGCGTGATCCAGTCCGCGTCGGCCCGGCGGAAGTTGACGTGAATGGTGTACCGCGCCCCCCGCGGTGCGACCAGCGCCGTCCCCCGGTGGAAGGTCTCGATCCGGTACGCCGCCACCGTCCCCGCGGGCCCGGTGGCCGACACCTCCACCCCGTACAGCTGGGGCGACGCCTGCTCCGACACCCAGTCCGGATGCTCGCGGTCGCTGATCCCCTCGACCTTCGGGTACCAGTTCGGCAACGCGGGCAGCCCCCGGGTGTGGCGGACAGGCACGACCCGAACGGAAAGTCGACGATTCCGCCGAACTCGTCCCGAAAGCGCTCGTTGCGTTCGGGCTCGACGTTGTCGTGGAACTGGTCCGCCGTCGGGAACACCGCCGCCAGCTCGCGGAGCGCCGGGCCCATGTCGTCGGGCGTGAGATACCCGGGCAGGATCGCGAACCCGTCCTCCCCGAAGGCACTCGCCGGATCGACTGCTGCCATGGGCACCACGGTCCCCCGGCGCCCGACCCGCGGGCAACCGAGATACTCACGCGGGCGCCCGGCGGGCGACCACGGCGACCGTGGCGGCGAGGAGGGCCACGGTGAAGGCGGCCAGGACCGTCCAGCCCACGGCCGGCGTGCCGGCGAAGGCGCCGTGCTGGGAGCCGAGGGGGACGAGCTGGTCGAGCTGGAGGGCTCGGCCGAGGGACTCGAAGGCCCAGCGGTTGGCGAGGCCCACGCTCATCACCTGGCCCGGACCGGCCATGTCGGGGACCGGGACGATGGCGCCGGCGAAGAGCACCTGAGGGAAGCACAGCATGGGCAGGGCGAGGGTGGCCTGGGCGGCGTTCGTCACCGACGCCGAGGCGAGGAGGCCGAGGGCGAGGGCGGCGAGCGACTCCAGGACGAGGGTCACGAGCAGCGCGGCGTAGACGCTCCCGCTGGCGGCGGGGAGGCGATCGAGGGCACGGAGCACCGCGAGCATCCCGACGGCGACCAGGAGGAGGACCGGCGTGAGCACGGC
Organism: Actinomycetota bacterium; assembly: GCA_046734715.1. Classification (GTDB taxonomy): domain Bacteria; phylum Actinomycetota; class Acidimicrobiia; order Acidimicrobiales; family VFJN01; genus ZC4RG19. The sequence continues at coordinate 9,557 of JBKPRV010000615.1, forward strand.
CACCTTGGCGCCGACATAGGACGTTGCGTGCAGGCCGGCCATCCGCTCCCGGCGGAGGATCGCCATCTCCCCCACGATCTGGAGCAGGCCATAGGTCAGCCCGAAGAAGAACCCGGCGAACGCCAGCCAGAAGACCGTCTGGGTGGCCTCGCCGGTCGTCACCGCGGCACTGTCGAACGCGCCCGGGCGGAACAGCACGGCCATCATGGCGATCACCAGCGCCGGAGATCCCACGAGGACCGCCAGCGTCAGCCGGTTCCGGAACAGGAGGTCGGCGCTGCGCCGCGTGAGCACGGCCCACTGGCGGAGCGGTCCCACCCGGCGGGGCGCCACCGGGTCCCGCGGGGCGGCCGGGCCCGGGGCCGGCGGGGCCGGCTCGCGGACCGCAGCAAAGCGTTGCGCCCAGGTCTCGGGGGTGTCGTCGAGGGCCAGGCGCTCGTAGGCCACCGTCAGGTCGGTGGTCTCGAA